>JAAEQP010000952.1 GCA_024231375.1 bacterium
CAGGTCTACCACTTCTGGCCCTACTGAGGCCGGATTCTGCTCACGAAAAAGCCGCAGCGACAGCGTCGCGGCGGCTTTCTTGTCTACATCTCGTTATGGGCTGGTCTATTCTCGCTTCATGGCCCGTCTACGATAGACCACCAGGAACAGCGGCAGCAGCAACAACAGGATGGTGCCGCCCCAGCCTGGCGTCGCGGGGGCAGGCACCACTTCGGCCGAAGCCACCTCCGGCCTGACAGGACTGCCAAGGCGCACGGTGCCGCCATGGCGGACTTGGCAGACCAGGAAGGCGTCCGCCCCGTCGTCTTCCATGCGAACCGAATCCTGCACCAGCCATCCGTCCACGTTTCGACCTGCGTACCACCCCTGGTCCTCGCCGGTGGGCTGATAGTAGAAGAGGTTCACGTCGTCTGGAGCCGCGTCCGCGGGAACGGGAATCCGTATCGTGCGCGGCGGGTCGTACACCTCACCGGGACCGACCTGGTAGGCCTCGCCCATGCCTTCGACGAACGGGGGCGGCGCATCGTGGGCCTTCGCCACGGTCAGTTGCGACGCAGTGACTCCCGTCGCACTCGTCTTGGGATCGACCAGGAACGATTCGGCGTGAATGACATCCTCGCCGGTCACTGTCCGCGCGCGAGCGGTCAGGGTGAATGTCGTGCCTGGTTCCGGGTTGGAAGCAGGCCAGTAGCCGGTCCATCCGTCACGGTCGCTGTCCGCAACAGGTGCCCACACCACCGGTACGTCCCGTGGCGCCGACGATGCCGGTGTCGCGACCTGCGCCTGCACCGTTGCGGGATCGATTGCGGCATCGTGCGTCAGCCGCACGTACACCGCGCCGTCCGCGGGCACACGCCGCACGGGAGCGCCATCGCCCGCAGGCAATGCCGCGGGCCGGATGCTCTTCGTGGCGTCGGCCGACAGTGTCTTCCCCGCGTTGCCGGTCACACACCCGCACGGTTCGCCTTCGCCGCACGAGTTGATGGCCGTCACCCAGTACCTGTGCGACGTGGCTGCGGTCGAGCTCCCGCCCCCGCTGGAGCCGCACCCGCCGCTGTCCGCCGTCGGTGTGGTCGGCAGCGTGCATGAGAAATCGTCAAAGGTGGTTTGGCTCCACAGGCCCAGCTTCGATGCGGTCGCAAAGTTGTCCGCGCTGTTTCGGTAGATGCAGTACTGAGTCGCATCGGTCACGGCGTTCCAGGTCAGGCGCACGCGGTCGGGGAAGGTGCCGGCGCTGGCGGTGACGTTCGACGGCTGCGCAGGCGGCGCGCATCCCTGCCGCACGGTCAACGTGCATGGACTGTTGGCGCAGTTGGTGGCGGACACGGTGAGCGTCCCCACCCGTTCCGCGTCGCCGGGGTTCGCGTCCATGTGGACGACGACGGATCCCGTGTTCATGCCCGCGCCGCCTGACTGAATCGACAACCACGACAGACCTGTCGTGCATTCCGCCGACCAAGCCATGTTGCCACTGCCTGTGTTGGACACGGTGAAGAGGGTGGTGCCCTCGGCGGCCGACACCTCGCGCGTCATCGGCGCGACCGCCATGCTCAGCGTCGTGTTGCCGCTTTGCGTGACGGTCAGGGTTCTCGGGCTGTCGATGGCGCCGGGCGCCGTCACTACGATTTGGCCGGTCCGAGGTGTGCCCCACGGATTCTCGGCGATGTTGAGCCCGAGGACCGCATTGTTGACCCCACTGGTACCACCGGACACGGTCAGCCAACCAGCCGTCGACACCAGGCTCCAGGGCATGGTTGCCGTACCAATGTTGCTGATGATGAGGTCCGGCACGCTGGCTGTATAACCCGTCGTAGTGTTGAGTGGCGTCACGCTCAACCACGGTACGATTCGGCCGTTCTGGGTGAGCGTGGCCGTCTTCGGGCTACCTTGGGCGCCTGTAGCCGTGACGGTCACCGTGGTGGACCGGTCGTATATCGTGGGATTCGCCACCAGGGCCACACCGACGGTGCCCGTGTTCTGACCGGAGGCACCCGAGGTGATGCCGGCCCACTCCGTGTAGGGCATGGACGCGGTCCAGTTCATGATCCCGCCGCCCGCGTTCTGCACGCCAAAGGTTGTTGACGTCGTCTCCGCCGCGACCTCCCGCACCATGGGCGTGACCGAGACTACAAGCGTCGAGTTGGCGCCTTGCGTCACCTGGACCGTCACCGGAGGACCGTACGCACTGACCAACCCGGTGACCGTAATGCTACCCATGCGCGGCGTGGGATACAGGTTCTCGGAGAAGTTCACCGTCAGTGTTGCGTTCCCCGTACCACTCGTGGGCAGCACCGACAGCCACGGATCATTCGCGGCTGCCGACCAATGCAAGATGCCGCCGCCTGCGTTCTGCACCGAGAACGACGTAGAACCCGCGGCGTATCCAACGCTTCTGCTTGCCGGGGTCACGGCCACCTGAGGCAACCCGGCCTGGGCGATGTACACGGTCATAGGACTGTTGTCCGCGCCCGGCGCCGTCACGGTCACGCCGCCCGTTCGTGGCGACGACGTCACGTTGGCCTCGTACGCCACCGTGATGGTCCCCGTGTCGGTACCCGAAGCCGGCGCCTGCACCGTGAGCCAGGGCACATCGGCCGCAGCCGACCAATTCAGTGTGCCCGGACCCGTGTTCTGGATCGTGAACGCTCTGGAGCCAGAGCCGTTTCCCACGGTGTGGCTTGCGGGCGTTACGTCCAGTTCGGGCGGTGGAAACCGATCCTGCTCAACCGTCACGTTCACGGGACTACCGATGGCGCCCGGGGCCGTGACCGTGATGGTGCCTATTCGTGGCGATGCCCCGTTGTTCTGCGTGAACGATACGGTGACGGTCCCCGCATCCGTTCCGCTGGCCGGGGCCTCCACCGTGAACCCCGGCGAACTCGTCGTCGCCGTCCAGTTGAGCGGGTCGACGCCCAGATTCGCCACGCTGAACGTCGTGCTGCCCGCCGTACACGCCACCGACCGCGACTCCGGCGTGACGCTCAGGCGCGGCGCATTGGGGTCGTCGAAGGCCGCGTAGATGGAGATGTCGTCGATGTTCCAGCCCGCGTAGGTGGTGGAGTCGTCCGTGGGTCCCATAGCCCATCGGATGTACACGGTGGACTGGCCGTCGGCCCATTCGGAAATGTCGTATTCGCACTCGACCCACTCACCGTCGTCGATGACCTCGTCCGGGTTGTGCCAAACCTGGATCAAGGCCGAGTGTTCGTTGCGAACCCACACCCGCGCATCATCATAGGTTCGGTTCTCAACGCCCAGCCATCGCCAGAACCGGACGCTGACATGGCTGAGCCCAGAGCAGTCGATGGCGCCTGTGGTGAGGAATTGCTCTTCCGCCATGTCGTTCGGGTAGTCGCCGGCCAAGTTGTACCCGTAGACGTTGACGCCAGTATGGCCCGAGGTGGGATCGCCGTTGTAACTGCCGCCACCGCCCGGCGTACCGAACTGCCACTGGCCTTCCATCGTCCATCCTGGCGACGTGTCCAGCGGGAAGTAGTAGACCTGCTCCTGGGTCGACAGCACGTAGCCGGCACCGCCGTTGTCGTCCGTCGTCGGATTGCCGTACTCGTCCCACGCGTCTACCACGAACCAATACGGAGTGGCCTCGGAGAGCCTGGTCAGAGCGATCAAGTGGCTCGTAGTGAGCGCGGGGTGGTCCTGCGACATGGGATATGGGCCGGCAGATGACGTGCCGTAGCGAATCCGTGCCGTTGTGGGGATGTCCGTGTCGAACGCGATTCGCGCTGTCGAAGTCGTGGCGCCGACCACCTCCACGTTAGAGATTACAGGTCCGGTCCCGTCGACCGTTGCGGTGTCCTCTTTGGTTCCGCCAGTGCCGGAACCCGTGTCTGCATCTTCGTAGGTCGCCGTGATGGTATCCCCGTCCGCCACCTGCAAGACACCGTCCGCAGCAGGCGCGCCAGTGGCGGTCGCTATCGTGGCTGTGAAGAGGCCGAGGTGACCGCCATCCTCCGCCAGTGACAGTGTCTCCGAGTCGCCGCCGCTGGAGGCAATCGTCACGGATTGTGTGCCGTTGCCGGCTAAGTCCGCGTCGCCCACGTCCACCGAGACCGTGTCGGATGTCCCGTATACGGATCGGTCCATGTCAACGAACCCATCCGACCCGAGCGACGCCACGATGGTACCCAGGTACGGTTTCATCGCCTTCCCGCTCACCGTGATGTGGTAGTCGCCGGGCTTGGTGAACACCAGGCCCCCGAACCCGCAGACGCCGTCGGCATTCGTCACTGTCGTCCAGTGCTGGCCGGGTGCCGTCGGATGAGAAACGCATACGTCCGCGTTCGCCACCGGGCTCCCGAAGAACTGAACGTTCACAAGCACCCCGGTGGGCTCTTGCACGGGCACCGTGGTCGTGTGGCTCACCGCGAGTACGTACGGGTTGTTCAGGCGTATCTGCATCTCGGGGTCGCCGAACCAGTGGAACATGAATGCCGTAGCCACAGCAGTGTCGGTGAGCGCATATAGGCTGGCTTGATAGTGCTTGGCAAACTCGAGCACAAAGCCTGCATTCCACAGACGGTCGTGTCCTGTGTATTCAACGTCGTAGATGGGCCAGAGACAGGTGTAGATACCGTTAGTGAGCGCGTCGTTGTACCCCGAGTAACTCACGCGCGTTGCGCCCGCAATGCCTACGGCTCCGCCATTGGGGTTCTTGAGGAACGCCTCGCAGAACGAGTCGCCACCCGTCCTATGGAACGAGCCCGTCAGGCAGTTAATACTGAAGACCACCGGCGTCATAGCTCCGTTCGTGAGGCTCTGGACATCGGTGGCCGAGAAGTACGGATCCCCCCAGGCTGTCTCGCTGCCATGGTCGCGGTGCTGCACGAGCCCCACCCCGGCATTGACAGTGCTTGTGACGGTAGCAGCGGCGGTCGCGCTGCCCGTCCAAGACGATACGACGCCCGCAGGGACAGGATCGGGAGGTGTCGCTCGGTGGGGGTAGGAGTCACTGCGGTAGTGGTAGTCTGCGTGCGTTCCGGAATTGGTGCACCATGCTCTGTGCGTCGTCATGGTGCCCATGAAGAAACTGATGAAGTTGTCGAGTCGGACCACGGTCTCCATGAACCAGCGGTCGGCCACCCCGTTGTCGTCATTGTCCTGGAAGAAGCCTGCCGTCAGAGCGTTGGCGTACCAGTCTCCGGCAGCAGGTACGCTGTCATAGGCAAGGATTCTGTCAACGACAGTTGTGCACTCTTCGGGCGTCGAGACTGGGAGACGCCCCGGGATGTGCATGAGAGAGTGTGAGCCCAGACTTATCGAATCATGGAAACAGTACATGTAGTCGGACGTGCAGGTGTAGTCCATGCCCACAATGTCGGCATCGAAGAAGCCTGAGGGCACGACCTCTGCGTCGCCCACGAGGAGCAAGTACGAAGGAACAGGGCTCCAGTTGGCATGTGTGTATTCCAAATAGGCGCGGATGTCCCAGAAGGTACTGCCGGTTTCTGACAGCGTGGCGATCCGCGTAAGCAGACCCTTCCGCTGCTTCCATTCCGCAAGCGGCGTCACAGCGTCCACGAAATCATCTCGGCAGATGATGAGATAGTCGGCGCCCTGGCCAGTCGTATGGATGGAATCATCCGACTTCGTGGCTTCAGGCGGTGTGTAGTTGAGAATGAATGATTCGAGCATGGGCTCGTAATACGGGCTTGCCAGGCGCGCCTTGTCGGCTTCGGCCTCGGCGTCGGGCGTGCCTGAATGCCCCACCGTCACGCAGCAGTGCGAGACCGCCCATACCTCGCCGCTGAGCGGGTTGTATCGCAGAAGCGCCACCTTCACGAAGACGACGCGGCGGCCTCGCCAGATGCGCGTCCCTGTGGATTCGATCGATTTCGTCGGGTACAGCGTGTCCTTGGCGTAGGCACCCCCGTCGAACGCGAAATCCGGCTCGCTGCCCGGCTTCCGGGGTGAGTCGGGTTGGGGTGGTTGATGGGGGGAAACGACGTAGTCCGTGCCCAGCGAGACGAACTGTTCGTCCGAGATCTCGACCGATACATCGACCCCGTGGGGCACTTCGATCCAGAATCCTTTGACGGGTAACTCGGGTTCGCCCACGCGGTTCGCGGTGGCGCCGCAGCCGGGTACGCTGAACCCATCAAAGGCCACGCCGTCGGCATTGGTGACCTTTCGCTTGTACACACCGGGAAGATCGATCGTCACCTCGGTGCCAGCCCCCGCCTTCAGGGGGGACCAGGCCACGTCGAGCGGTTGCCCCTCGACGGCGCCCTGTACGGCTAGCCACTGGTTACCGTCTTGGCCGTGCGCGACGGACGACACCCCGACCAGCACGACCGCCGAAAGAACACACCACACCACGCCACGCGCGAATGACTTACGCATGAGTACCATACTCCCATCCCCAATTAGGCCGTGCCGAGCAGCAGACGACAGACCAAGTCCTATGCTATGGGCACTTTAGCATAGTATGACAATCTTGGGAAGGGGGGATCACGCGAAACCGCGCGGAATGGGCAAGATTGTGTGGGCGTCCCTGCTGATAGCGGGTGAGGCTCCCGAAAGGCGGGAAAAGGACCTAGTCTTCCCGGCTTCGGTCGGCCGATTGCGGGGATTGAGTGCGTCTACGCGGCAGGCTCAACAGTGCGGACAGGCCCCCGATCAGAATCAGCGCGCCTACTCCGGTGCCGGTTGCGTCCCGGAAGGGGAAGACCGACGCCGCCTGCTTGGCGTTTCCGGCCACCCCCGCATCGCTGGCGCTTGGGGCACTCTCACCGCAGTCGGTGACCGCGGTGACCCAGTAGTAGTAGGTCGTGTAGACGCTCGATGCCGATCCGCCACAGCCATCTGACGAGGTGGTGGTCGTCGGTACCCCCGCCGAGTAGTCGTCGAAGGTCGTCGAAGGCCAGTACCCAAGCGGCGCGGCGCTGGCGAAACTGTTCTGGGTTGAGCGGTACACACGATACGTGGATGCCCCGGACACCGCCTGCCACGCGATGACGACCCGATCCGAGTACGCGCCATCCGAAGCGGAGACGCCCAGCGGCGCGACCGTCGTCGCGCACCCCTGCTCGACCGTGACTTGTTTGGGGCTGCCCGTGGCCCCCGGTGCCGTCACGAGAATCGATCCCGTGCGGGCGCTGCCGGTGGCATTCCCGGTATATTGTAGGGAGATGAGCCCGCCGTTCGTGCCGCTGGCGCCGCTCACGATGGACAGCCATGCGCCGCCCCCCGTCACCGAGGCCGTCCAATTCATCGTGCCTCCGCCCGTGTTGGCTACCGCGAAGGACGTCGTTCCCGCCGCCGCGCCTACCGGCTGCACCGACGGGGTGACAGACAAGGCAAGCGTCGTATTGCCGCTTTGGGACACCGTGACCGACTGCGGACTGCCCACCGCGCCGGTCGCCGTCACCGTGACCGTCGCCCAGCGTGATGTGGGCAGGGGATTCTCGCTGCAGTTGACCGTAATGGTGGCGTCGCCGGTGCCGCTTACCGGCGGCTGCACGGTGAGCCACGCCGCGTCCGGTACAGCCGTCCAATTCAACGAGCCCGTGCCCGTGTTGGAAATCGAGAAGGTAGTGCTTCCGGATGTATAGGACACGGGCCGGATGCTCGGCGACACCGACAGCGCCGGCGCTGGAACGCCATCCTGCGTCACCGTCACGTCGCGCGGACTGTTCGCCGCGCCGGGCGCCGTCACGCGGATCGTGGCGCTCCGGGAAGAGATGGAAAAGTTCTCATCGTATTCGACGCCGATGGAGCCGGCGTTCACACCGCTGCTGCCAGACGTGATGCGGAGCCAGGACGGCGCGCCCACCGCCTCCGCGCCCCATGACATCGTTCCTGTGCCGGAATTGGCGACCGCGAATGTTGTCGTTCCCGCCGCCGATGAACCGGTTCGCGTACTCGGCGTGACGGTGAGGATCGGGCCTGCCACCACCTCGTACCCGTGAATCCGCAAGGTCCAACTGTTGAGCGTGCCCACGTCCGCGGCCGCTGTGTCTACCACCTTCAGAGACCACGCGCCCGAGGGCGTCTCGCCCCAATGCGCCACCGACGTGAACATCCAGTTGTTGTAGTTGTCCCCGCCGTCGCCGAGCCGTGCCGGGCAGAGTTGGGACACCATGCCCGACGGGGCCGTCAATTCCATCGTCAGATCGCCCCGGTAGGTGTGGGAGATGTCGACGGTGACTTCCACATGCTCGATGACGAAGCTGCCGGGGCCCGATACGCTCAGCGACCGCGTGATGCCTGTGGCGTTGGCGTCGGGGATGGTGGTCCCCGGACTCTCACTGGTCGTGATCGGCGTGGCATTCGCGGGCACCGTGGTCCATGCCGCCGCGGCATTCACGGCCGCATGCGCGTCGATGCGCCCGAATCCGTACGCGTGGTTGAACCAGCGGCCGCCTCCGTTCTGCATCCATTCCCCATTCGCCGCATCGTTCCGCGTGGCCGTGTTCACGAGGATGTGCTGAACATCCCGCCAGGTTAGGCCCGGGTTGGCTTCCAGCATCAATGCCACGATGCCCGCCGCCAAGGGACAGGAGGACGACGTCCCACCAAAGCTGTCGGTGTAGCTCGATGTGCTGTAGCCCACCGATCCCGTACGGTCCGTCGTCGTGATCCCGCCGTTCACCAGCGACGACACGTAGTAGTTCGACGACGTGTTGATCAGCATGGATGCGCCCGGTTCGCTGTAGTACGAGTACGTTCCTTCGGCGCCTGTCGCGCCAACGCCGATGGTGTACCGGCTCGACGCCCAGCCGTCGAAGTTTGCGTCGTCTCCGATCTCGCGGCCGTTGCCCGCCGCCCATACGTAGATGGCGCCCAATCCGCCTCGTCCCGACGCGATGCCCGACTCGATCGCGGCCTTCGCCAAGGGACCGAAGGTCTCAACCGTTGTTCCGTCGTCGAAGGGACCCCACGAATTGCTGTAGATGTGTATGCGGTCCGCGGCCGACGCCGGGGTCAGCGAATGGGACAGGGCTGCCGCATCCTGGGAATCGCTCGTCAGGCCCGACACCAGCCGGATACCTACCAGATTTGCGTCGAAGGCCGCCCCCGTCACGCCGATGCCATTGTGCCCATCCGCGGCCGCTACCCCCGCCACCGCAGTGCCGTGATCGTCGCCCGATCCCGGCGTTGGGTCCGGGTCCCCCGAGTAGTAGTCGTGGCTCAGATCCGTGCGCGCGTTCCCGGTCAGATCCTGGTGCGTTTCCTCCAGGCCGTCGTCGATGATCGCCAAGTTGATACCCGCACCCGTGGCCGTGTCCCACGCATCCACGATGTTCACGTCGTTGCCGGCCACCGCGCCATTGGGCGGGGGACCGTCGTTATCGAGGTGCCACTGATCTCCGAACATGGGATCATTCGGCGCAAACCGCAGTTGGTGCGTCCGCAGGATGAGCGGAGTGGCGAATTCAACGACCCCCGATTCGTAGATCGCGTTCGCGGCATCCAGACCCGCCGTGAGTCCCTGGGGCGCTTCCAGGATGTAGGTGTCGGCGCTGTAGGCGACCTTCTCGGACACCTCCAGTCCGTACAATGCGGCAGTCTCTTCGATGGACTGGCTAGGCTTCAGTTTGAGACTCAGTCGGTTCGTCAGCACGCACCGGGGAGCGGTTGCCTCCGTGTGGGCCCGCTTCATCTGTGCGTTCGAGTCGTAAAGCACGGCGTTTGCAGCGGTTCCCTCGCTGCCCAGCGGGGCCGCCCGCTCGTCAAGTGCAGCGAGGTCCGGGGCGGGCGATGCGGCACGCACACTGAACCCGCGTCGACCCGTCACCACCTCCGCGTCCCGGGCCGCCGCCTTCGCATCTCCGGCATCCGCCGTTGGGCTGTCCGACACGACATACAACTCGTCCAGTGCCAGCACCTGATCGACGCGCATGTCGCCGTTGTAGAAGTACACGGGTATCCCGTTCGGACTGGGGGCGTCTGTCGAGGCAACCTTTTGCGCGTGAAGGGGTTGGGATGGCAGGAACGCAAGAGATCCCAGCGTGAGGAACAGGACGGTTGGGATGGTGCGGGCGTTCATACTGCTTCCTTATACTCACTCTACAGACGAGTCGTCCAAACAACACCTAGCAGGAACACCGGAAGGCTACCTGATTCGTCCCGGAACAGGCAAGTGTCCAGTGGCGAGCGTGCGCCGGTGGCCTGAAGGAATCGCGAGTGCGATTCGCCGGACTAGAGCACTTCAACCGATTCTGTAGCCACATCTGCTGGTTGCGGCGTCGGCTGACAGCGTCACGAAACCTCGCCGTGGCCCCGCCACGTCTGCGTTTTCGTTCCTTGCCAGCCTCGTCCTAGCTGACGCAGCTGCGGCCACACAATCATTTGAAGCCCTCTAGGGGGCTCAGACGACTTCGACCGTCTTCTCGCACGCCAAGTAGCCCGGCGCGTCAAGGATTTCGTCGGGAGACTCGGCCAAGTGAATCCTCCCTACTGGCCAATCCTATGCTATAGTCTAAACAGCTGTGCAGTTAACGCTAAGCGGAGGTTGCGGCGCAGACAAGCCAGGGGCGGACGGGCGCGTCCGCTGACGAGGAAAGGAGGCATGCCTGGCGGAGTCCTACCGCATGAGCGGCACCGTCTGAACCTGGTTCCGGCGTGGGCCGTTGACCTGTCGAGTAGAAGAAACCAGCAGAGCAACAGAGAGGAGAAGCTATCGTGAATAGCAAAGGATTTACACTTATCGAGCTGTTGGTCGTGATAGCCATCATCGGTATTCTGGCGGCCATCTTGCTTCCTGCCCTGGCCCGGGCGCGCGAAGCGGCCCGGCGGGCAAGTTGTCAGAACAACCTGAAGCAGTGGGGTCTTGTACTCAAGATGTTCGCGAATGAGTCCCGTGGCGAGACCTACCCGTCCCTGTTCATCAAGAATATGGCAAACGGCCAGATCGAGGACACCGCGGTCGCTGACCTGGAGTTGATCTGGTCGCCTGCGGTCACGGAAGTCTACCCCGAGTATCTGACGGACCCGGCCATCATCATTTGTCCGTCGGACCCAGGAATGGGCCCTGAAAACTACACGTCCGTTGATGGTCAGACTGTGCTTACCATGACCGACAGTAGCATTAACGTGCAGGAAGGCGGCGACTGCGGCGGCGGCGGCAATTGCGCCAATGCCATGGACGAATCCTACATCTACCTGGGGTATCTCTTTGATGCCTGCGATCCGACCGATCCCATGACTACCGTTGGCGGGACGACCGCGGGTATTGTTGGCACCATCGCCGGTTGGGATGGCGATGAAATCTCCCAATTCGCCGCAGTGCCTTGCACGGAACAGTTGTCGGGATGGATTGAGACCCTCGCTTCGGACGCCGCTGCCGCATTTGGGGGCGGCGACATGGCCACGTTCAACGACCTGACCGAAAGCGATGTCTCTGTCCCGGGTGCCGGCAGTGGCGGCGGTGACAGTGTTTTGCGGCTCAGGGAAGGTGTGGAACGGTTCCTGATCTCCGACATCAACAACCCCGCCGCTACCGCGAAAGGCCAGTCCGAAATCTTCATCATGTGGGACATCTTGGCCACCGTCCCGGAAGCCTACAACCACGTTCCCGGCGGCTCCAATGTGCTCTACATGGACGGCCATGTGGAATTCGAAAGGTATGACCCGAACGGCCCGGCACCCGCGAATCAGGTCTTCGCGGGCTTCACTGGCGGACTGGAAGGCCTCTAGGTTCCTCCAGGCCTCTGATACTTGACATTGTGTCGTTTGAACACCCGGAACGGAAACGTTCCGGGTGTTTCATTTGGTGCGCTGGCAGGGCGCATCAGATGGGGGGAGCGTCCCCTACAGGCCCAGCAGCGCGAACGGTGCTGCCCGGACGGCAAGGGTGTCAATTGTGAGACAGAGTGTTAATATATCAAGTAGAGAATACATAAAACGGATATAGGACTTGACAAAATGAAGCTATAGTGGTATATATGGTGTCGCGTCAGCATCTCGTTGACGGGGAGGGCCAGTATGGATCAGCAGAGTGGACCGCAACGAAGACTGCCGTCTGCATGCCCAAGTTGCCAGAACAGGTTGACGGTACGGCGGCTTGAGTGTTCCGACTGCGGCACGGCCGTGGAGGGAGCGTTCGCGCTTCCCGTACTGCTCCGCCTGACGGCCGAGGAGCAAGAGTTCGTGACGCGCTTCGTGGGCGCGTCAGGGAGCCTGAAACAATTGGCGAAGGAGTATGGGTGCTCCTACCCGACGGTGCGGAACCGGCTCGATGCACTCATAGAGCGGATGGCCACCTTGGGGCAAGACGCTGAGGAGACCGACAATGGAAATGAATGAACAACGGGGCGGAGTCTTTCGTCGACTCTTCAACCCCTTCTACACCATGGCGGGGGGCGCAGCCTTGGGGACGGGCTTGGCCGTCATCCTCGCGACGGCATTCCTCGCCGCCATGAGCCACTCGCACGTTGACGGCGTTCTTGATTTCCATTCCGGTCTCGATGCGCCTTTGTGGGTCTACCCATTCGAGGGCATCGTGAACTGGTTGTCCATGGCACTCTGCGTTTGGGCCGCGGGTGCGATCGCGTCCAAGAGCCGCATCCGCGCCATCGACGTATTCGGCACGCAAGCCCTCGCCCGATGGCCCATGCTGATCGCCGTGGTGGCTGCGCTTCTGCCCGGCTACACCCGCTTCTCAGAGGCTCTGCTCACCATCGTGACGGACAGCCGGTTTGCCCGGAATCCGGCCGCCTTCGGCGAACTCCTGGCTGAGGCAGGCGTGCGCGGGATCGACATCGCCATGTTCGGCGTGACGGCCGTCGCGGTCCTCGTCGCCATCGTATGGATGGTGGCTCTCATGTACCGCGCCTACGCCGTCGCCTGCAACGTGCGCGGCGCACGCGGGGCCGCGTCCTTCATCCCCGCGCTTCTGGTCGGCTGGGTGGTCTCCAAGATCGTGATTCTCGCCGTGTTCTACGGCACCGGCGCGCTTGGCGCCACACTGCCCGAACCGGGCACGCCCTTGTTTGACGTGGGACAGAAAGGATCGGAGTACGCATCCCTGCTCACGTCCGGTCAGTTCGACGAGGCCGTTGCCCAGTTCGACGACGTCATGGCGCGCGACATTCCCGCTGACCGTCTCAAGACCCTATGGGATGGCGTTGCTGCGCCTCTGGGCGCGTTCGTGGGCCATGGCGCCCCCAGAGTCGAACAACGTGGCGCCATGACCAGCGTCTACGTGCCCTGCATCTATGAAACCGGCCGATTCGACGTGCAGATCGTGTTTGACGACGGAGGCAAGGTGGCTGGACTGTGGAACAAGAACTTCCGGGACGGCGAGAATAACCGGCCCGCCGACGCCGGGAGTGGGGGAGAGGCCCAATGAGAACCTACACGGAGCATCAAGGATTCGCGGCATGGGTGTATGCACTGCTGGTGCCCACCCTGGGGGGTGCTGCGTGGGCAGCGACCGTGTCGGGCACTCTCGCGATGACCGTCCTCGCCTTCACCGTCGGAATAGCGGTCTTCGTGCTGAACCTGCTGCACCTGACCGTGCGTGTCAATGACGGGACACTCCACGCGCAACTCGGCTGGGTCGTCCCCTGTTTCTGGAAACGCATCCCTCTCGACGATCTCCGCACCGTGCGCGTCGTCGACTACCGTCCCATCCTCGACGCCGGAGGCTGGGGCATGCGGTTCGGCCGGTTCGAAGGCCAGTCCTGCACCTTCTGGAACGCCCGCGGCAACCGGGGCGTGCTGATCGAGACCGCCGCCGGGAAACGCTACATCATCGGATCGCAGAACCCGGAAGCGCTGAAGGAGGCCATTGAAGGGGAAGCGGCCGATGGCTGATAGCCGACAGCCAGCGCTCAATCCCGCTTCTCGTCTTTCTTCTTGTCTTCTTCTTTGTCCTTGTCCTTCTTGCCGACGCCGAAGATCTTGCCCACGATTCGGCCGGCGCCCACCACGTCTTTCCCGATTCCCACGACGGTGTAACAGCCGGGGGCACTTGTGAGCGTGACGGCGACGACGAGTGCCATCGCGAGGGGACGGAATCTGCGTATCACTGGAGATCCTCCGCGGCCGCGTACGGCCCGAACTGGTTCTGATTGAGGCGATAGCATGGCGCATCGGGCCTGTGGAGGCAAGTCTGCGTCAGGCGCGCACGAATGTGGATGCCGGTCCGGTGCCTAGTGCCCGATGCCTTTGATGCTGTCCAGGCGCGGAATCGAATAGGTGCCCATGACCATCTGGTCAAGCACACTGGGTTCCGTGGCGTAGTATCGGGCCAGATCCAGATCGACCTTCTTGTCTTTGTACATGTCCAGCAGGTAATGCTCGAATAGAAACGAGTGGGACACGGTCTGCTGCATACCGATGCGAATCATGTCCGTGTCGCCGGCAACGATTCCGTCGTTGATGGGTTTGATGTCGTTGATCATCATCTCCAATGCCGGCAACCGTCCGCCGCCCATCTTAGGCACCAGCCGTTGACAGATGACGCACCGTAGACAGTCGCGCAACTGGAGTTTTACCAGGTCCCGCTCCACCGGGTCGAAGAAGCTCACCACGCGGTTCACCACTTCCGATGCCGTGTTGGCGTGGAGCGTGCTGATGACCAAGTGCCCCGTGGCCGCGGCGCTGATGGCCGACCGAATGGTGTCGGGGTCGCGCATCTCACCGATGACGATGACGTCCGGGTCGTGCCGCAACGCGCCTGTCACCGCCTGGAAGAAGTCCGTGCAGTCCGTGCCCGTGCTCCGTTGCGACACGATCGCCTTTTTGTTGCGGTGTACATATTCCACTGGGTTCTCAATGGTCAGGATGTGGCAGGCTTTGTTCGAGTTGATCCAGTCCACCAACGCCGCCATCGTCGTCGACTTGCCGCTACCCGTCATGCCGGTGACAAGAATCAGGCCATGGTGCTGCTTCGCCAGCGGGATCATCGTGTCGCTTGGAATGCTGAGTGCATCGAACGAGGGGATGACTTCTGGAAGGAAACGGAATGTGCAGTGAGGCGCGCCTGCCTTGGTGAAGCACGACACACGCGAATAGCCCAGTCCCATCTGGTGGTAGTTGAAGCTCGCCTGGAAGTTCTCCTTGAAGGTCGCCCAATCCCGGTCGGTGGCGATCTCCCGGATCACGGCCCGGATCTGGGCCGCCGACAAGGGACCCAACAATTCGGATGTGTGGGTTTCGTTGTCCACGCGGAACACCGGCGGCTGGCCCGGGCTCAGGTGCACGTCGCTCGCCTTGTATTGAATCATGGCCTTGAACAGAAACTCGGTGCTGATGTGGTCGGCCCGGTAGCCTTCCCCGTGGATGCGCCACACCTCGGGCAGCGGAAACACCTCCGTCAGCTTGTCGCAGATGGCGCCTACCCCGTTGCCGGATGCCGGCGACAGAGGTTCGGGGTCCGGATCGGGTGGGGCTTCTTCCTGCGCCCCGTCCCCGGCGGCTGCGTCAACGGTCTCGCTCGCCTCGTCGGCATCGAGTTCGGCGATTCCATCGGCCGGGAGGGGCTCGTCTTCAATCTCCCGTTTCGGAGGGGCGCTCTTCACGCCCTTGAAGGTGATGACCCGCCAACCTTCCTCCTCGGACACCGTGAACGTATCCGCGTGCTTGGCGGCGAACTCGGCCAGCTTGTCCTCCGGGAACCGCTCCTTCTTCAGTCGGACGGTATAGGTCTGAAAGGGGACGTCGAACGCGTCGCGTTCGGCCACGATCTCAGCCACGCTCGTCCGGACCACCAACTTGCGGGCCAGCCCCTCGATCTTGCGCAACTCATCCTCTGAAGCCGCCACGATCTCGCGCGCTGTTCTGTGCTGCCCCACGCCAAGAATCAATTCCGCCATGGGCCACCTCCACGTTGTGGCCGTCACAGGGTGCAGAACACCAGTATGGTCTTTCTGAGAGCTACCCCATGCCAAGCCTTGCCCGGTCCGTGCCGCACCATCATACAAACGAGGTGCGAATTAGTAAAGCGACTAGAAATACGCGTGAATCACGAAACCTTCGGGTTGGCACTCAGGAAAAGGGGTGGCGGGCGGCCCTGGGTGGGGAGCCGCCCGCCGGTCGAGGGAGCAGGGTGGGTCAGGGACTATTCGTCAGCCAACCGGGTCCGCACGTGTTTGGAGGCGGACTTCGTACTCGCCTGGTACGCGTTCACGCGCGCCACCCAGGTGGAGGTCAGGTCAAGGGGGCGAGGCGACCGCAGACTGGCGGACGGCATCACGTCCAGTTCGTCATACGCTTCCGTCGTGAGCGCCCGGTACATGCTTCGGCTGTCGAGATCGACATCCTTGAGACCGGTGGACTGACGGATGCTGGGTGCCGTCCATCCCGGGCGCGGTTTCCGCGCGACCGCGGACTTGAGGGTCGGGTTGGTGCCGTATTCGTAGAGAATGACCGGGCCAAAGGCGCCCGTGCCTTTGTCCACCTCCACGAAGTAGAGGTCCGTGCCGCTCTCGTAATCGTACAACGCGTCGAGCCAATCGAAGGGCAGGCCCTGTTCATAGTCGCTGGCGCCGAAGATACGGCCTTCCGAGAATCCGTCTTCGTAGCCGTCGCCCCAACCGCCGTTCATGTACTCGGCATGGGTGTCGAGGGCGAGGAAGGCCAGATAGTCCGGCCAGAAGGCGTTGTCGTACCCTTCGCTGAAGCCGATGATGAAGGCGTAGTGGTAGTCGACGAAATAGCCGTCGTTGTAGGCGTACCACACACCGTCCCAGTAGCCCGCGTCGAACAAGGGCGTTTCATAGTAGGGAATTTCGCTGTCGTCGTAGTAGACGGGCGACACGCCAAGCGTGTCGTACCCATCCCAGTATCCGTCCCAGTACCAGTCGTCGATGGCGAACCCCAGGTTGAAGCCCAGGTCGTACTCCGTCTGAGTGCCGGTACCGGTTCCGGTTCCGTCGGGGCAACCTGCCGCCGCGATCACCACGAACGCCAGAGCGGGCCAGGTCAGGAGTCCCATCGTGGAGTTGGATTTGTACATCATGGCGGTTCTCCTTTCAGTTACCGCCGACGCCTGCTCGTCGAGCGGCTCGGCGTGGAGGACGAGGATCGGGAAGATGACGGCGCGCTGGATGTCGTGGACCGGCTGGACCGGCTCACGCTCGGCGCGCTACGCGTCGCGGACCGCGATGAAGGCGTGGGCCGCGATGTTGACCGAGAGCTGACAGACGGCGACCGGCTCGGGGCCGGCGTGCTGGGCCGCGAGCTTACTGAAGGAGCCCGACTGGAAGTCGATGGTGTCGACCGCGTCGTCGAGCGCGACGACCGACTCGGAGAAGAGGACCGTGACGTCCGGCTCGGCGCGCTGCTTATCGATGGCCTTGAGGTCCGGCTCGTGCGGCTCGGACTGCTGCTCACCGAAGGCCGCGAGGTCCGGCTCGTGCGGCTCGGACTGCTGCTCACCGAGGGTCGCGAGGTACGACTCGTGCGGCTCGGCGTACTAGTGACCGAGGGCCGCGAGGTGCGACTGGGGGTGCTGGTCACCGAGGGCCGCGAGGTGCGACTGGGGGTGCTGGTGACTGAGGGTCGCGTGGTGCGGCTTGTGCGACTAGGGGTACTAGTCACCGAGGGCCGTGTCGTGCGGCTGGGGGTACTGGTCACCGAGGGCCGTGTCGTGCGGCTGGGGGTACTGGTCACCGAGGGCCGTGTCGTGCGG
>JAAEQP010000953.1 GCA_024231375.1 bacterium
AGTCCCGGTTCGTCGCTTCTGTTCCAGGGAAGCAGGCCTTTCTCAACAGCCCACCTGTCGCCCTTTAATTGTTGGTCCGTTATCAGTAGACTCACTTGGGCCTGCTACACTGGGTGGTTGCAGGCGATGCGAGCCCTGCGGCGCTCCGCCCCGTACCCGTCTGCACGCCGGGCAGAGCGCAGGGCATGATTGTGGGTGATTGATGTGGGCATGCTGAAAAGAATGAAACCCCCGTTCTATGTTGCGGGCGCCGATGAGCACCCGCTACGCGATGTGGCCAAGCGCGTGGCGTACCGCCGCGTTCCACAGTTCCCCCGAACCGTTCAGATCGAGACCGTTGCCGGCTGCAACGGGTCATGTGTCTTCTGCCCCATAAGCAATACCGACGCAGTCGTGCCAAAGGGAAGCATGCCTCAGGAACTCTTCGAGAAGGTCGTCGAGGAGATCGGGCACGCTGGCTGCACGAGGCGGATCAGTCCTTATCTCACCAACGAGCCTTTCCTTGATCCACAGATCGTCGAACGATCCCGATTCATTCGGCGCATCGTACAGGGGTGTGACGTAGTGATCACCACGAACGCGGGGCTGGTTAGGCCGACGGTTGTTGACGACATCGTGCGCGACAATCCTTTCCACGCGATCTACGTCTCAATGCAGGGCATCGACAAGGGAGCTTACGAGCAGTCCATGGGCGGCGGTCTGGTGTTTGAGGACACATTGCGCAACGTGGAGTACCTTGTCGAACAACGAAACAGGCACCTGCCAAGCCTCAAGATCATGATTACCATGGTGAATACCAGCGAGGTCGATGTGGACAAGGCCATCCGCTACTGGGCGGATCGGGGGGTGCCCGCCAAGGCGACGGTCCTGGAGGACAGAGGCGGCAGCGTCGGCGAGTTCGACAATCTGCGCGTCAACGGCAAGCGCATCTTCAGGAATTGCTCCCGGCTGCTCAAGGCCGCGTGCATCACGTTTGACGGTGAGGTCGTTCTGTGCTGTGCCGACTACTACCGCTCCGTCGTGCTCGGGAACATCCGCGACAACACACTGGCGGATGTCTGGAATTCGGAACGGGCCGTCGGCATCCGGCGCGGCTTCCTGCGGGGGAAGCCAAACCCGCTATGCGCTCACTGCAACTTGGATGCGGATGGCTCGGAGTGACCGGGTCGCTGCACGGACCTATACCTTCCCCTTGAGAAACTTGCCCGTGAAGGACTTCCTGCTGCGGACGATCTGCTCGGGGGTGCCGGTGGCGATGATCTGGCCGCCCTTGTCGCCGCCTTCCGGACCGAGATCGATGATCCAGTCTGCGGTCTTGACCACGTCGAGGTTGTGCTCAATGACGAGGACGGTGTTGCCGCTGTCGACGAGGCGGTGGAGCACTTCGAGCAGTTTGGCCACGTCAACGGCGTGGAGGCCGGTGGTGGGTTCGTCGAGGATGTAGAGGGTGCGGCCGGTCTGACGTTTGGACAGTTCGGTGGCGAGTTTCACGCGTTGCGCTTCGCCGCCGGACAGGGTCGTGGCGGCCTGGCCGAGTTTGATGTAGCCGAGGCCCACGTCGGCGAGGGTGTTCAACTTCGACACCACGGCCGGGATGGCCCGGAAGAACTCACACCCCTCCTCGACGGTCATATCCAGCACTTCGAAGATGTTCTTGCCCTTGAAGCGGACCTCGAGGGTGTCGCGGTTGTAGCGCTGGCCTTTGCAGTCCTCGCACGGCACGTACACGTCGGGCAGGAAGTGCATCTCGATCTTAATCATGCCCGCGCCTTCGCAGGTCTCGCAGCGGCCGCCTTTGACGTTGAAACTGAACCGGCCCGGTTTGTACCCCCGCGCGCGGGCTTCCGGCACCTTGCTGAACAGCTCGCGGATGGGTCCGAAGAGGCCGGTGTAGGTCGCGGGATTCGACCGCGGGGTACGGCCGATGGGCGATTGGTCGATGTCGATGACCTTGTCGACGTGTTCGAGGCCCTCGATGCGGTCGTGTTTGCCGGGACGCGCCCGCGCCGAATCGTAGATGGCGCGCAATGCGGCCGGGTAGAGCGTTTCGTTCACTAGGCTGGACTTGCCGGACCCCGACACGCCCGTGATGCACGTGAACACGCCGAGCGGGAATTCCACGTCGATGTTCTTGAGATTGTGATGTTCCGCGCCGCGAATGGCGATGGATTTCCCGTTGGGTTCGCGTCGTTTCTCCGGCACATCAATCGTGAACGTGCCCGCGAGAAACTTGCCCGTCCACGACTTCTTCACGCGCGCTACCTGTTTGGGCGTGCCCTGGGCCACGATCCGACCGCCGTGGACGCCCGCGCCGGGTCCGAGATCGATGACATGATCGGCTTCGCGGACGGTGTCCTCGTCGTGCTCGACCACGATGACGGTGTTGCCAAGGTCGCGCATGCGTTTGAGCGTGCTGATGAGCCGGTTGTTGTCGCGTTGGTGCAGACCGATGCTCGGTTCGTCGAGGATGTACAGGACACCCATCAACCCCGACCCGATCTGGGTGGCCAACCGGATGCGCTGGGATTCGCCGCCGGACAAGGTGCCCGCGTTTCGCTCAAGACTGAGGTAGTCCAGCCCCACATTCACCAGGAATCCCAGGCGTTCGTTGATCTCTTTCAATACGCGCTGGGCAATGGCCTTCTGGGTGCGCGTGAGTTTGAGTCCCTTGAAGAAGGTCAGCGCTTCCGAGATGGACATGGCCGCCACGTCCATGACTGTGCGGTCCCCCACGCGGACACCGCGGGACTCGGGCCGTAGCCGCGCGCCGTCGCACGCGTGACAGGGTGACGACGACATGAACTGCTCGATCATCTCGCGCGCGCGTTGGCTGTCGGTGTCGCGGTACCGACGGGCCAGATTCGGAATGACGCCCTCGAAGGGCCGCGTGGTCTCGTAGGTCATCTTCTTGCCTGAGTACGAGAAATCCACATCCTCACCGCCCGACCCGTACAGCACGATCTCCTGGAATTTCTCAGGCAATTTGCGCCACGGGGTGTCGACGCTGTACCCATAGTGCTTGCAGACGCTGTGCAGCGCCCGGCGGTACATGCCGTCCAACACCCGCCGCATGCTCCACGCCCGGATCGCGCCTCCCGCGACGGACAGGTCGTGGTTGGGCACCACGAGATCGCGGTCCACCTCGATCGAAGTGCCCAATCCGGTACACTCGGGGCACGCGCCGTGGGGGTTGTTGAACGAGAACATGCGGGGACTCAACTCTTCGAAGCTGATGCCGCAGTCCACGCAGGCGAAATGCTCGCTCTGGAGGGTTTCGCTCTCGACCTTGTCGGGCGATTCCTGCCAGATACGGATGATGCCCTCGGCGAGTTTCAGGCAGGTCTCCACGGAATCCGTCAACCGCCGCCGGATGCCGTCTTTCACGACCAGCCGGTCCACCACCACGTCGATATCGTGTTTGACGTAGCGTTCCAGTTCGATGGTTTCTTCGAGGGTGCGGAATTCGCCGTCCACACGCACCCGCGCGTAGCCCAGTCGCCGGATTTCGTCGAAGGTCTTCTGGTACGTGCCCTTTCGCTGCCGGATGACGGGGGCAAGGAGTTGAATGCGGGTTTTCTCAGGTAGGCGCAGAATGGAATCGACGATGCTCTGGGGCGTCTGGGACTCGATAGGCTTGCCGCACTCGGGGCAGTGGGGTGTCCCGATGCGCGCGAAGAGCAGTCGGAGGTAGTCGTAGATTTCCGTGACCGTGCCGACCGTGGACCGCGGATTGCGGTGGGTCGTCTTCTGTTCGATGGAAATCGCCGGACTCAGGCCCTCGATGTAGTCCACATCGGGCTTGTCCATCTGCTCGAGGAACTGGCGCGCGTAGGCGGACAGGCTTTCTACATAACGGCGCTGGCCCTCCGCGTAGATGGTGTCGAAGGCCAGACTGGATTTGCCCGACCCGCTGAGCCCGGTGATGACCACGAGCTTGTCGCGCGGGATGCTCAGGCTCAGGTTGTGCAGGTTATGTTCGCGCGCGCCTTTGATGATGATGGCGTCGTGGACGGACGCACGGCGGGCGGATTTCTTCGCTTTCGGAGGCATCGGTGTCTTCCTGAACGGGACGGCCCAGCCCGGCCATTCCCGGTTGACGATCATAGCGTGAACAAGCAGGTATCATAGTGCATTCCGCCGGGCCGTGTCATCCGGCGGGAAGTGGGGGAAATAGGGAGAGGTGTTACGAATGGGCGCGAATGGGACCGGAAATGGGAAGAGGAAGAGGGGATGGGAGACGGAGATTGGGAGATTGTTAGAGATTGGGGGATGGGAATGAAGAGAAGAATGCTCACGCAGAGACGCTGAGGTGCGGAGAATTCGGTGCTATTGAAGATTAGGACCCGATTGCCAAGGCCGCCGTGCCGGTGAGGGAAGCCATAAAGCACATCGCGAACGCGATCAGCGCCAATGCGAAGTAGATGCCTCTGCGCTCACGGTCCCGCCATCGGGCAAAGCCGAGGATGAGGCAACAGATACACGTCGCCAGAAGGGTGAACGCCGTTGCGTCCAACGCGAAGTACAGGGGCGAACCCTCCGCGACTTGCCGACAGAACCTCAACGCCCTCGGTCCGTGCAGATTCAGGTCGTCGTTGACGAGTTTGACTGTGGCCAGTTGGTCTTCCCGGAATTCGAGGATGAACCGATCCGGCCACTTGTGGGTGAAATTCCAGATCACCTGCATACCGCCGTCATCGGCATGCGTGATCATCGCCTTCGAGCCAAGCGTTGCCGAGGCATGCGTCACTACCTGTTCGCGCGGCATACCAGGCTTCAAGCCTTCCACGAAATCGCCTGCTGCCGCAGCCCGGTCGCCGATGACACGACCCGACCACGTCGCCAACGCCAAGCCCACGAGCACGGCCACGCCGATTGCCACCATCTCGTATCGTCGTACCATGCGAGTCGTTCCTCCGCAGGCATAGTACACCACGAGGGCAAGACGTGCCAATGAGGGGGATGGCATCTCTGCACCGTTGCGAGTCCCGGCAGGGACGGTCCGAACCTAGCCCAGCCGTTCACGGCTGGGTATCAGCGCCCCGCACCAGTGCGTCCCGTAGGGACGCTTGAGACTATCCCCTGGTGACGGTTCCGTCGTCCCTCACGGGACTTCTTGGTGGAGGTGGTGATCCCAGGATTCCGCTACGCTCCATCCTTCCATGAGAAGGTCAAGTCACGTCTGTAGTGGCCGACGTGGCGGCCACATGCCTTCTGGTCGGCTGCAAGCCTAGGACCTCGCTTCCATTCGCACTCTTTGTCCGCGTGCGTGCGTTGTTCACGCACCGTTTTCGCGACGGGCCGGGAACTCCCACTCTTCTGCTTGCTCACCCGTGCGGAGAAGCTTCTTGACCGCAATCCGTTCTTTGTTCACGTGGACGGTGTAGATGGGATAGGTCTCGGGGCTGAACCATGCTTCGCCGCTTGCTGTCAACGATGGAAACCCCTTGTCGGTGAGCCGGGTCATGTGAGCATGGCCTTCCAGTTGGAGGTCGGGGCAGACCGAATCCTGCTTCCCGAAGAATCGACCCTCGCCCTGGTACACGCCGATGTGGGAGCACAGAATGCGGACCGGAGCCGACCGCCATTCGGCTGAAGAACCGATCGCGTCGCACGCGGCGACCTGCCGCGCCATCAACAGCCCTGCGGCCTCTCTGTCGCTTTCGATGTCGCCGATATCCAGGAAGAGAAGCGCGGCGGGTCCCGCACGAAGCCACACGGCGTACGGATCATCCCGGAACCCCATGTAGTCCGGCAAGTCCCGTGCGAAGGCGCCCGCGCTGTCATGGTTGCCTCGGATGAAGACGAACGGAATCTCCGAGGCGAATCGCGACGATACCGACCGCGCGAACCGTTTCACCTGGTATTCGCTGTGCGCCTGAAAGAGCGTGTCGCCGTTCAGCACCACGAACGCGTGTTCTTTGTAGTTCGCGGCCTTCAGTAAGTCCGGGAGGAGATCCATCTGTTCGTGGAGATCGCTGAGGAACACGAACGACACCTCTTCGGCGTCCGGGTCGGGCACGGTGAAGGTGTGGCTGGCGCTGACAACCTCCCCGCCCAGCCGCATGCTGTACGGCTCGATGGCGCGAATGGCCTGAGAAACCACGCGATAGGAAACAGGCTCCCCGGCGTCCAGATCGGTCAGGGTGATGCGATGTATCTCTGAGGCTTCCGACATTCCCGAGCGGTACGCCTGGGCTTGCTTGGACCAGTCAGGACCGTACTCGACGCGCCCGAGGGTTGGGCGGTCGGTGATCCATGAGACCGTGATGCCGTCGTTCTCCGCGATCTCCAGCCAAGGGCCCGCGACGATACTCGGCGGCCAGGGTTTGTACACGACCACCGCAAACACGGCCACTGCGATGACGAGCAGGGCCCATCGCAGCCAGGCGGATTTCCAGAAGCGGAAGCGGGGCAGCACCACCATCAACAAGGCAAGACCCGCGATGCCCCCCACGTATGGCGCACACTCAACGATGCGCAGCGGAATCATAATGCGGTCCTTCTCAAGCCCTTGAAGCAGCATGAACAGCATGGCGTTTGTGCCCACGGCTCCGACCAGAGTGAGTATGGCCGTCACCCACGGGCGGCGTCCTGCGCGCCACGAATGTACCAGGACCACCAGGGAGACGATCGCGCCGAACAACGCCACGGCGAGTACAATCGACGACCAGGGGAGAGAGGGGCCGAGGTCGTGAGCGAGGCTCTGGTCAATTGGCGCCCAGAATGGTTTGATAAGCCAGAGGAAGGCGGCGAATATCGCTACGTTCACCGTGGCCAGGCCGTGAAGAGCAGCGAGTACCGGCGAGGGTCTGCGTCGGGGCGAGGAGTGCTTGGTCATCGTAGCTGTCCTTTGAGATGTTGTGCGTGATCGTCTAACCAGCATTACCAACAAGGACGAGCCCGTGACCCCCCGGGCAGGTTGCCTGCATAGTACGCGCGCACACCGGCGGATTCAAGGCAGATTCGGGACCACTCCAATGCCGGGAGACTGAAGACCCCTCACCCCACCCCTCTCCCGTTGGGAGAGGGCGGAAGACGGGTCCGCCTTCCCTCCTAGATCGTGCATCGCCTATACTGCGTACGTCGGCTGTTGCTTCGCACATGACCAGGAGATATGCCGTGAAATCGTCCAACCATCTGCACGTTCTGCTGCCGGCGCTGATCATCGGCCTGGCTCTCATCGGGCAGGCCGCCTGCGCCGAAGAATCCCTCCAGGCCCGTTCTCGGTACGATTATTACACCACCGAATCGGCGGGGCATCTCCTCGTATTCGTGCCGGAATCCATGCGGACCAATGGCCAAACGGTCGCGGTGTTCAATGGCGACACGGCCTGCGGCGATCCCACGAAAGTCGACCCCGGCTCGATGACGATGGTCGAACTCGACGTGGGCGCTTTGCCCCAAGGCGAGACCACGCTGTCCTGTTGCCTTCTGCGGAACGGCGCAACTGTCGCCGACACTGACGTGAACGTCTTCAAGCGTGCGCCCAAGGCCAACGCGGTGAAGATCGACCAGTTGACAGGCGGCTTGATCGTGGACGGTCTCCCGTTCATCCCCTTCGGCTTCTACTGCTACTCGCCCGTACAGCCCACGCTTGCCGAGGAGGAGGTCGTCAAGGGATTCAATCTGATGTCGCCGTACCAAGACAACGAACCGGATACCCTCGACGCCCGCCGTGCCTACATGGACCGGTGCGCGGCCCTCGGCATGAAAGTACACTACCAGTTGCTGAGCGTGGCCGGCTGCGGCGGCGTCAGCGGAGTCAGCGCCGAGGATGCAGCCCGACGACGCGACCTGCTCAAGGCCGAGGTCAAGGCGTTCCGCGACCATCCGGCTCTGCTCGCCTGGTACATCTCCGATGAACCCAGCCTCGGGAAGGTCGCGCCCGAACTGCTAACGAAATTGCGTGGCACTATCAAGGACCTCGACCCCTATCACCCGGTGACGGTTGTGTACATGAAGCCGGAGGCGGCCCGCGAGTATGCCAACGGCATGGACATCGTCATGACCGACATCTACCCGGTGCCGAACCGTCCCATCACGGAAGTCGACACGGCCACCGAGCTTCTCGCCAAGGAGTTCGCCTACGAGAAGCCCCTCTGGTTCGTGCCCCAGGCCTTCGGGGGCGGCGAATGGTGGAGCCGCGAGCCCACGCCCCAGGAACTCCGCGCCATGACCTACTGCGCGCTCATCAATGGCTCGACGGGCATGCAGTATTTCATCCGCCATGGCCTCAACGGCTTTCCAAAATCGACGACCGCCTGGGCCGAGTGCGGGCAGTTGGCGCTGGAGACCCTTGAAGTGACCCCGGCCATCCTTTCCGGCGAACCGCGTCCGAAGGTGAAGGTCTCGGCGCCATCCGTGCGCGCGGCGGCCTGGCGCGACCGGGGCGACCTCGTCCTTCTGGCCGTGAACATGGAGAACGCGCCGACCAAGATGTCGCTGGAACTCGATGGCGTCGCGTACCGGGGGCCGGCCGACGTCCTTTTCGAAAACCGCACCGTGGAGGTGAAACGCCGGCTGCTCTCAAGGCGGTCCGTTGTGGTTGACTTCATCGACGGTTTCGGTACACGCGCCTACCGCATCCCCCTCGAACCCTTTTCACAAGGCGACGAACTCCTTCACCGCAGAAACCGCATGGTCAATCCCAGCTTCGAGAAGAATCCAACTGTGGGCGTGCCCGCGGGCTGTTACGCGAACGTTGGGGCCGGACGAGGCGCCACGTACTTCGTCGACTCCCGAGTCGCCTTGCACGGTCGCCATTCCTTGCGAATCAATGTGCCCGAGAAGGACGCCGGTTGCTCTCTTGGTTTCTACCCCATCGGCATCGCCAAGGACCGCCACTATCTCGTGAGCGTCTGGGCCAAGGCCGCCCCGGGCGCCGAGGCGATGACCTTTGGCCTCTCCCTCGGCGGATTGGCCGAAGAGACGTTCCAACTCTCCTCCGACTGGCAGGAATTCCGTATGGAAGGACCGGTAGACAAGGAGGTCGGCCGAACCGGCGTGACGCTGTCCGTCCAGGACGCCGGCACGGCCTGGTTCGATTTGGTGCAGGTGGTTGTCACGCGCAAGAAGGACTGAACCACCCACGAATCGGGCGATGTCGTTTCGGGTAACGTACCAGACTCGGCTAGGGGTGTCTTCCGTCCTGGGAGGTCGTCGGCGAGCGCGATCCCTCGACTTCGCTCGGGATGATGGTGGAAGGGCATTCGGTCCTGTTTGGCTACGGCTATGCACCGCGCAAAGTGATTCGCGTTCGTTCGTCTTGACTCCCCGCCGTATGCTATAGTCCTGGGTCCTCAGAACGCTACCGGGGATCTGACTGCCGAATGAAGACGGGCTGTGTGAAATATGTCATTGGCGTGGCGCTAGCCGCGTTGGCCGTGGGCCTTCTGGTGGAGGCGTTTGCCTACACCACGTGGACCTTGGCGCGAGCCACCCAAACGCGCGATGCGGCGCTTCAACAATCGCACGCGGACGACGTGCCCCGCGCGCCCGTCGGCAACCACACCATCGCCGAATGGCCCGAGGACCGTGGCCGCACCTTCTCGGAATCGCCCCTGTTCGCCGAACGTGTTGCGGCAGGAGAACTTCCGCCGGTCGCCGACCGCCTGCCCGAGGACCCGCTGGTCATCGTACCCCCCGAACAGTGCGGTCCTTACGGCAGCACCTGGGCGCGGTATGCCACGTCCGTGGGTGACGTCTCGGTGTTCCAAGCCCGGCTGGCCTATGAAGGACTGGTCCGTTGGGACGCCATGGGCCGCGAAATCATTCCGAACATCGCGAAGCGATGGGAGGTGAGTGAGGACGGTCGGTCATTCACCTTCTGGCTACGCCGCGGGATTCGCTGGTCCGACGGCGAACCATTCACGGCCGACGACATCATGTTCTGGTACGACGACGTGGTCTGCAACGACGAGTTCACGCCGGTGAAGCCCATGCAGTTGCAGCCGGGCGACGATCTGGCCGAGATCGAGAAGGTCGACGATTACACCATCCGTGTGACGTTTTCGGAACCGAACGGCCTGTTCATGCAACAGATGGCATCCGGCTATAGCTACGTGATGGTGACGTTCGCGGAACACTACTTCAAACAGTTCCATCCCGGCTACGTGCCCGAGGAGGAACTGCTCGAACAGGCCCAGGCCGAAGGGTTGAATCGGTGGCGTGCCTTGTGGGACGCGCGCGCCAAGTACCACACGAACCGCGACATGCCCCATCTGTGGGCGTGGGGTGTGGAGACGCCGGCGCCCGCGCAGCCCGTGGTGTTCGCGCGCAATCCCTACTACTGGAAGGTGGACCCCGAGGGCAACCAGCTTCCCTACATCGATGAGATGACCTTCGACATCTACGATCCGGAACTCATCAACCTGAAAGCCATCGAAGGCGCCATTGGGATGCAACTCCGGCACATTCAATTCGAGAAATACCCCCTGCTGAAGAGCAAACAGACGTCGGGCGGGTACCGAGTCCTCGAATGGCCCAATGGCGGCAGCGGCACCCTCAACCTGGGACTGAACCTGAACCATCCCGAACCTGTGATGCACGATGTCATCAACGACGACCGGTTCCGCAAGGCCCTGTCCCACGCCATCAACCGCCAGGAACTCAACAATGTGGGATACTACGGGCTGGGCGCGCCGTCTCAATGTTGTCCGCCGCCCACGTCCAAGTTCTACGTGCCCGAATACGAGACGGCCTACACGGAGTTCGATCCCGATGAGGCCAACCGGTTGCTCGACGAAATTGGGTTGGACAAGCGGGACGGCAGCGGCGTCCGGCTCCGGCCCGACGGCCAGCCCATCCACATCTTCATCGACGTGCCCAACATGCTGGGCAACATCCAACTGCTTGAACTCGTGGCGAGCCATTGGACCAACGTGGGCGTGAAGACGGACGTGAAAATCCTGGCGCGCGAATTGTTCTACATGCGCAAAGACGGCGCCATGCACGATTGCGCTGTGTGGTGGTTCGCGGACGAGCAGGTGCCCACCATCGACCCGCGCTGGTTCCTGCCGTTCTCGACGGAATCGCTTCAGGGCGTTGGATACGCGCGGTGGTTCATGTCCTTCGGTGAGAGTGGCATCGAGCCCAGCGGCGATATCCTGAAGTGCATCCAGTTGTACCGGAAGATCATGAATACGCCCGACGAAGACGAGCAGATTCGGTTGTTCAAGGAGATTATCGAGTACAACCGCAAGAACCTCTGGGTCATCGCGCTGGTGGGCCGCGTCCCGGCGCCGGGCATTGTCCAGAACGATTTCCGCAATGTGCCTGACAAGGCCATCTCAGGATGGATCTTCCGTACCCCGGGTAATGCCGCGCCCGAGTGTTTCGCCATCGAGGCGGACGGCGGGGAGGGACCGTAGCCATGGCAACCCTCATTATCAAACGCCTGTTGTGGATGATCCCAACGCTCCTTGTCATCTCCATGATTTCGTTCACCATCATCCAACTACCGCCCGGCGACTACCTTACGTCGAAGATTATGGCGCTCCAGATGCAGGGCGATACCGTGGCCGAAGACGAGATCGCCGCGCTACGCCAGGAATACGGGCTCGACAAGCCGCTCGTGGTGCAGTACGGCCATTGGATGTGGGGACTGCTCCACGGCAACCTGGGCATGAGTCTGGAGTGGAACAAACCGGTCACCGAACTCATTGGCGAACGCATCCTGCTCACCACCATCATTTCCATTGCGGCGCTCGCATTCACCTGGTCTATCGCCCTGCCCATCGGCGTGTACTCCGCTGCGCGCAAGTATTCCACAGGCGATTACGTCTTTACGTTCCTCGGGTTCCTCGGCTTGTCCACGCCGGGATTCCTCCTGGCACTGATCTGTCTATACGTCCAATACGAGTTCTTCGGCATCAGCGTGGGCGGACTCTTCTCGCCCGAATACCAGAACGAATCGTGGTCGCTGGCGAAGTTCGTGGACCTCATGGCCCACGCCTGGGTTCCTATCGTGGTGATCGGCGTTCAAGGCACGGCGGGTCTCATTCGCGTGATGCGCGGCAACCTGCTCGACGAGTTGGCCAAACTCTACGTGGTCACGGCCCGCGCCAAAGGCGTCCACCCCATCAAGGTGTTATGGAAGTACCCGTTGTTTCGAAAACTGCAAAAATTAGTGAGCCCACTGTTGGAATCATTAACATGCCTTTCAGGACAACACCAGAACCACTAACTACTAT
>JAAEQP010000954.1 GCA_024231375.1 bacterium
GAGGAAGTGGGGAGGATTTGAGATTGGAGATTTCAGAGAAGAGGGGGGAGAGAAGAGGTTTTTGGACAGGATTTACGGGATTGACAGGATTGGGGAGCGGGGTATCCGGTTCATCCTGTAATCCTGTCAAAGAAGGATCTTGGTGCGGCGGGGACTTGAGACCACGAGTTGGCGGTGAGAAGTGGGGCAATCGCACTGGATCGCGAAAGATGGGGACAGTCCCGTCTACGCGCCTGGGAAGGCGCTGCGCTTGGTACAGTCCCCATTTTCGCTCGGCCTTGTCCGGCGACGCGGGGTTACTTGCGCGGACGCGCAGGCTTGCGTATCGTTGCCTCACTGCAAATCCGTTCGTGTCAGTCATCATCGTCACTGGGAGATTCGCGTCATGTTGTTGTCCGTTGCGTTGTTGGGAGTTTGGGCGGTTTCGGGGGCTGCGGAAGCCGTCGATAGCGGTGGTCCGTTGCCGGAGCACAATCTGCGGTTTGAGACGGCGGTGACGGTGTGGGACGAGGCGTTGCCGTTGGGGAATGGGTTATTGGGGGCCTTGGTGTGGGGCGATGGGAAGCCGTTGAACATCTCGCTGAACCGGACGGATTTGTGGGACGTGCGTCCGGTGCCGGAGTTCCATTCGGACGAGTATTCGTATGCGACGATGCGGGAGTGGGAGAAGGCGGGACGTTACGACGACCTGAGTCGCGTGTACGAGAAGCCGTATCGGCGTCCGGCGCCGACGAAGATTCCGGCGGGTCGGTTATGTGTCCAGCTCAAGGATCAGACCTTCAAGGAAACGGAGCTGGATCTGGCGACCGCGCAAGCCAGCGTTTCCTTCGGTAGCGATGTGTCTGCGCGTGTATGGATTCATGCGGAACAGCAGGTTGGCGTGTTGGAGGTGGATGGCGCGCTGGTGTGGCCGGAACTGGTTGCTCCGGCGTTTGGGGGCAAGGAGGTCGGCGAGACGAAACCGGCCATCGTCGCGGGCGATGTGGCGCAACTGGGCTATCCGCCGCCGACGATATGGAACGGCGAGGACTATGCGGCGTATGAGCAAGAAGGTTGGGACGGATTCTCGTTTGCGGTGTACGTGGGTTGGCGGTACGACGAGGCGCCGACGCGGACGGCGTCGGCGAAGCGGACGCTGGCGGTGTGGACTGTGGCGTCGAGTCTGGAGGAAGGCGGTACGCCGCTGGACCTGGCGCGGGCGCGTGTGGAAGGCGCGTTGAAGGACGATGTGGAGGCGTTGCGGTCGAGTCATCGCGCGTGGTGGGATGCGTTCTGGGGAAACACGTGGTTGCGGGTGCCGAATGCGCGCGTCGAGCGACAATGGTATCTCGACACGTACAAGTTCGGCGCGGCGGCGCGGGTTGATACGCCGCCGATTACGTTGCAGGGTCCGTGGACGGCGGATGACGGGAAGCTGCCGCCGTGGAAGGGCGATTACCATCACGACTGCAACACGGAGATGAGTTATTGGCCGAGTTACAGCGGGAACCGGATGGACGGCGCGCAGGGGTTCGTGGACTGGCTGTGGGAACATCGGGAGGCGTGCGTGGAGTGGACGCGGCGGTTCTTCGATATGCCGGGCATGAACGTGCCGATGACGACGGACCTGAACTGTGAGCAGATTGGTGGTTGGCGGCAGTACACGCATGCGGCGACGACGGCCGCGTGGCTGGCGCAGCACTTCTATTGGCACTGGAAGTACGGCACGGATGCGGCGTTCCTGGAAACGCGGGCGTATCCGTATGTGCGGGATTGCGCGGTCTTCATCGAGGCGGTGACGAATGAGCGGGACGCGGACGGGATGCGGACGTTGCCGCTGAGTTCGTCGCCGGAGTTCAACGACAACAAACCGAATGCGTGGTTCCCGAGTATCACGAACAACGACCTGGCACTGATTCGGTGGTTGTTCGGTGCGGCGGAGGAGATGGCGGGGAAACTGGGCAAGACAGAGGACGCGGCGCGTTGGAACAAGGCGCTTGGCGAGTTGCCGGAGTTGAGCGTGCGGGAGAACGGCGCGCTGATGGTGGCGAAGGACTTCCCGTATAAGGAGTCGCACCGGCACTTCTCCCATCTGATGGCCATTTACCCAATGGGGATTCTGGACTTGTCGCACGGCGAGGAGGACGCGCGCATCATCAAGGCGTCGATGGCGGAACTGCTTGAGCGGGGTTCGAGCGCGTATGTGGGATTCAGCTTCTCGTGGCAGGCGTGTCTGGCGGCGCGGGCGCGGGATGGCGCGACGGCGGAGAAGGCGCTGGACATCTTTGCGGAGGCGTTTGTGTTGCGGAACGGGTTCAACTGCAACGGCGACCAGTCGGGGAAGGGTTACAGCAACTATACGTATCGTCCGTTTACGTTGGAGGCGAACTACGCGTCGGCGGCGGGGTTGCAGGAGATGCTGTTGCAGAGTCACACGGGGATTATCGAGGTGTTTCCGGCGATACCGGAAGGGTGGAAGAACGTGGCGTTTCGCAACCTGCGGGCGCAAGGGGCGTTTCTGGTGTCGGCGGAACGAAAGGGTGGTGAAGTGACGGCGTTGCGTGTACAGGCGGAGCGCGGCGGCTCTTTCCGCCTCCGCTCGCGAAGAACGGGCGAAGTCGTGGAGATGGAGTTGGGGAAGGGAGAGAAGTGGGAAGGATGAAGTAGGACCAGAGGAAGTCTGCAGCGGCTGAAGCCTGCTGGGAGAAGGACGCTGAAGCGCCCTTTGA
>JAAEQP010000955.1 GCA_024231375.1 bacterium
CCGGCGTCTTCGTATGGGTCACCTTCCCCGTGTTGCGGTAGACCGACTTCGACGTCACCAGGTCCAGCAAGCCGTCGTTGTCCCAATCGAAGAGATCGCAGCCGCTGTAGTGATTGGGAATCACCTCGCCATCGGCTTGCAGGCGCACATAATCCGCGTACACCGGCTTCTCATTGGTGCCGATGTTGGCCCAGAACCAAATCGTGAACCACGGCTGCCCCCACGCGGAGCTATAGATTTGCCGCGACACCAGGTCCACCGTGCCGTCATTGTTGAAGTCCGCCGAAATGGGGAGAAAGGCGTGGGCGTGAATCGGATCCTCGCCGTCCGGCCGGTTGTAGCGCGGGCAATCGCCGTTGCCGACGAGGGCGATGTAGGCCGGTGGCGCGAAGGGTCCCTTGGCCAGTACATCGAAATAGACATGGTAGGTGCGGTCCGCGGGCCGCGTGATCGCCCACGACACCGCGCCCGTGTCCGCCCAATTGAATCCCTCGGCCATAGCATGAGGCACGAGGGTCTCCGTGCCGTCCGCCCCCACCCGCATCACGACGACTGAATTCGGCGCAAAAGAGTCCGTCGCCCCCGCTTTGGTCAGGAGCGCCCCGAAATCGATGTCCACCGAGAAGGGTGCATGGGGAGCCGTAACCGCGCCCTCGTCGACCGTCACCGCCACGCGATACCCCCGCGCCGGGATGGTCCCCTGAGCCTGAGCCGCCGGTGTCAACGAGGCTACGCATACACATAGAAACACCACCGCCACTACGATTCGAAGTTGCCGCTTGCTCATTCGTCCATTCCCCTCTCGACCGTCCTATCCGAACCCGATGCCCTTCAAACCCCGCAACGATACCTTCTGGGAATTGCTTGTGCAAGGGGGAATGGGC
>JAAEQP010000956.1 GCA_024231375.1 bacterium
CGCACCCGGGCGATCCCGTCCCTGCGATGGAATGGCGGTTCCAGTTGAACCGGTTGAACTCGACCACGGACGACGCCGCGCCATGGGATATGCCATATCCCAGCCCGTTGTACTGACAATGGTGAATGTGATTGTGGTGGATGCGATGGCCCGTGCCATTGGCCAGATACACGCCGGCATGACCGAACCCCGAAATGTCGCAATTGTCGACCTCCAGGCCGTCGTGTTGGACTCTGATGCCGTTTTGGGTCGGGAACTTGTAGTAGTACTTGTGTCCGTCGCCGCCTTCGCTGAACGCGCGCCGGTGGTGGTTCAGATAGCGTTTCGTGTTCGGGCCCCGCAACCGGATTCCCGTGATGCGCGCACCGGGACCCCGTGGATGAATCAGTACGGGCGTCTTCAGCGCATCGCACGTCAACAGCGCCCCCTCGGACCCGTCATGCCCGCGGTCGCTGGCCAAGGTGACACCCGCCGGTACGCTCAGCACGAATTCGTCGATGTACACAAAGGTCGTGAAATCGATTTCCGCATCGCCGGGAATGAACACCACCTGCCCTTCGGTGGCTTTTTCCATGGCGTCGATCAGACCCTCAAGCGAAGTGACCGTGAAATCACCGCCCGTGACGACGTTTGTGTACCCGGCGCCCCCGCCGATGGGACCTCTGTCGTCCGCCTTCGCGCCATAGGCGGCGCCGTCCAGTTCCACGGAAGTAGGGGGCTCGGCCGCGGCGCACATCGACACGCCCAAGACAACACAGAACACCACATTCATCGCCATTTGCTCACTCCTGAAGCCCAGTTCCATCCCAACAAGAACAGCCGAGATGCGCGCAATCCTCGGTAGGGGCGGCCTACGTGCCGACCATCTTCGTCCCCCGCTACAGCCTCCCCCGAATCGCCTCGACCACCCCCTCAATCGCCGTCCGGTTCTCGTCGTAGAAGGTGAGCGAGAATCGCACCAGAAAGTACGCCGCACTACCAAAGATCCACACCGCGGCAACGCCGGGACCCGCCCATTCCTTGATTCGCTCAGTCCTCAACGCGCTTCTCCAGCCGCCGGACGGCTTCGTCCAACAACGCCACTTCCTGGGTCAACCGGCGGTTTCGTTCCACAAGCCGCGAGATCACCACCGTGAAACTCAGTACCAACCCAAGCAAGAAGAGAAACGACGTCACGAACAGCATGGTGAGGTACTGGAAATGCACCAAGTGGGAGACCTTCACGATGATGCCGGGGAACAAGCCCACCACCAAGCCGACTACGCCGGTGGCCAGCCACAAGAGGGCGTACCGTTCCTTGAGATGCCCGCGTCGTACCAACTCGAGGATCGCAAGCAGCAAGATGAGGCTGAACGCCAACAGCCCGATTCGGTGGGTCATTTGCAGGCCCTGCTGCACGCCTTCCTCGACATCGATGACCTGGATCGGTTCGTCCATGGTCAGTCTCCCTCAGCCTTGGTGAACTTGCGGAACACGTCGATGAAGATGGCAAGGCCCACCTTTATCATGTAATACAACGCGTGCCGGGGCGAGATGGACGTCCGTCCGCCTTGGCGCGGACTCATCTCGACCGGTATTTCGACCGGGCGCAATCCCGATTTGTGCATGATGACCAGCGTTTCGGCCTCGGGGTAGTCGTCCGGATAGTGTCGCGCAAAGAGGCAGAAGGCCTTGCGGTTGGCCGCGCGGAACCCGCTGGTCGTGTCCGTGATGCCTGCGCCCATCACGACATCCACTAGCCGTGACATGAGCGACTTGCCCACCCGGCGAAACACCGACGGCGTGTACGCCGTGTCCGCCACGTACCGTGAACCAATCACCATGTCCGCGTCGCCTTGGTCGAGACGATCCACCAGCGACCGCAACTGCTCTACCGGATGCTGTCCGTCCGCATCGCACTGAACTGCCACGTCGTAGCCTTCGCGCACCGCGTAGAGGTAGCCGGTTTGCATGGCGCCGCCGATGCCCACGTTGTAGGCCAATCGAAGAAGCGCGGCGCCCTCCGTCCGTTCTACGATGGCAGCTGTGTCGTCGATCGATCCGTCGTCCACCACCACCACGTCGTACTCGGGCACGTGATCGCGCAACGACGCCAGCACGTCGGCGATGGTCGCCGATTCGTTGTAGGCCGGGATGATGACCAGCACACGCTGCATCAGTACGTTTCCTTTCGGCAGATGACGAAATGCCAGAACCCACGCACCATGCCCAGGGCGCGGGCGCAATCCCGCAAGACGGCCATGTCGGAATACGACAGCATCCGCCAGTTGCCGGTGCGTTTCACCAAAGTGAGGGCCATGGGGACCCGCAAGGCCGCGTACACCGTGACCAGGAGGATCACCAGACACCCCGATACGGTTACCGGAACGCGATGGGGGATAGACGCAACCTGGACGGCAAACGCCATGGCCAGGAGCAGGATCAGGCCGGGGGCCAGCAAGTCCGCCGTGCCCGCATACCGGTCGCCGCTCCCCTTGCGCTTCGGATGCTTCCGATAGAGCTTCACACGCCAGCACCCGTGCCACATCTGCGTCCGCAGATAGGGCCGCAATCGGTCGGGGTGGTAGTGGTTCACCACGGCGTCCCGCGCGAACCGCAACGTGCCGTGGTCCGCCAACCGGTACGCCAAGTCGTTGTCCTCGCCCGATGCCATTGTGAATGCCTCGTCGAACCCGCCCACGGCCTCGAATGCCTCCTTGCGGTAGGCCACGTTGAAGGACCCCAGGAAATCCACTTCCTTGCCGAAGCGCTCGTGGCGGAGCGCGATCTCTTCGTGCACGATGCGCGCCAGCAGCGGTTCGGGATTGGCCATGCCGTACGTGCCCCCGACCGAAATCACCCCGTCCTCGAACCCGGCCGTCAGGTGCTCCAGCCAGTCTTCCGCGGGCACGCAGTCCGAGTCCGTGAAGGCTACCACTTCGCCCGTCGCCTCGGCCGCACCGCGATTCCGCGCGGCAGCCGGGCCCCGATTCTCCTGCCACACGTAGTGTACGTCATACCCTTCGGCGATGCGAGCCGTATCGTCCGTGGACCCGTCGTCTACCACAATGACCTCATCGGCCGGTTGCGTCTGGTTCAAACACGCCTCCAGGCACTCGGCCAAGGTGGCTTCCCCATTGTGGGCCGGTATGACAATGGACACCCGCACCGCTATGCCTCCGTTCCCGCCGGTTTCGCCGCTACCCGTTCAATGGATTCGCGGACCGCCTCGATGAGCCGGTGCCGCGCGGGCCGGTACGACTCGGGAAGTTCGGGCGGATTCGCGCAGGCTTCGGGCAGTTCCTCGATGTCGAGAACCACACGCCCCCACCCGCGTCGTTGAACCGCCTCCGCCACATCCACCTGATGGTCGGTCAGATGTTCGTTGAACCCCTTGCGTCGCGGCACCACGATGGCCGGACGTCGCGCTTCCAAGGCGTCCAGTACCGTGCCGATGCCGCCGTGACACACCACCAGACGCGCTTCACGCTGCAGCGCCACCACCTCGTCGTGGCTCTTGAAATCGAAATGCTCGCAATGCTCCGGCACCGTCATGCACAGACCCGTCTGGACGACCACCCGTTCGCCAGTCGATTCAGCGATGGTGTCCATCTTTCGGATGAGGCGTCCGAAATCCAGGAACATGGTGCCTACCGTCACGTAAATCATGCGCCCTCCGAGGACGGCGGGTCTTTGCGGCCCGCAAACGTCATCCGTACCAACAGGAACACGCCCAGCACGCGGTGTTTGAATCCCGTCCACGTCAACGCCTGAAGCAGTTGCCGCCAGATGAACTTCGGGCGGAAGTAGAATCGCTTCAGGGCTTCTCGATACTTGCGCCCCACCAGTTCCGGCGTCAGATCGCCCATGCGGAAAACCAGGCTGCCGTAGGATGCCAGGTCCTCCCACGAGTCGATGAGCATCTCGCCGTCGGCCTGCACCTGTTCGTACATCACCGTGCCGGGATAGGGCGTGGCGATGGTGAACTGCACAAGGTCCAGGTCCAGACCCATGGCAAACGCGATGGACGCTTCCATGTCCGCCTCGGTTTCCCCCACGTTGCCCAGCATGAAGTAGCCGCCCACTTCGAGGCCGGCCGCCTTCGCTGCCGCCACGGCCTCTGTCACCTGTTCCAGCCGGATATCCTTCTTCAACGAATCCAGCACGCGTTGCACGCCCGACTCGATGCCGAAATACACCCGGTAGCAGCCCGCGTCTTTCATGCGCTGTAAGACTTCGGGTTCGGCACGGTTCACGCGGATGCCGTTGGTCGTCGACCACGGCGTCGTGTGAAGGCCCCGCTCAATCAGGAGATCGCAGATGTCCAGCGCCCGGTCCGCGCGCATGGTGAAGTTGTCGTCGAGCACCGCTATCTCGCGCGCGCCGTACCGTTCAATGAGGAACTGCCATTCGTCCACCACGTCCTCGGGTTCCCGCATGCGCAGGCGGCTGCCGTAGACCCCCTTGTAGCAAAAGGTGCATTCGTAGGGGCATCCTCGGCTCGTCATGATGGGCAGACAGAAATCGTTGCGTCGCGCCAGGCTCGAATACCGCCGCAACGGGAAGATGGACCAGTCCGGGTAGGGGAGTGTCCCCAAGTCGCGGCAGAGGTCTCGCTCCGGGTTGTGAACGATGTCGTTGCCGTTGCGCCACGACAGGCCCGCGATGTCCTGGACGCCCTCGTTCGCGACCAACGCTTCCACAAGCTCCGCCGCGGTGGTCTCGCCCTCGCCGCGTACCACGTAGTCAAACCCGTCCTCGCCCAGCAACTCCTCCGGGGCCACCGTGGCGTGGGGCCCGCCCGCCACGAAAATCGGTGTCGACGTCAGCTCTGCGCGCAAACGCCGAACGATGCCCAGTGCCCCTGGCACCAACGGCGTCGTGACCGTCAGGCACACCATGTCCGGCGCTTGGGCCGACACGACCTCCGCCACGGCTTCCGTATCGAGTTTCTCCACGTTCGCGTCCAGGAGCCGCACCACACACCCGTGCTGCTGCAAGACCGACGCGATGTAGGCCAGTCCCATGGGCGGCTGGTCGCTGGAAAACCCGGTCAGATGGGCCTGTTGAACCAGCGTCACCTTCATTCGGTGTTCGTCGCTCCGGTCGCCCGCAAACGGGTCGTCTTCGTCGATGAGGCTGCCTCGAAACACCGCACGAGGTCCGTACACCCGGACGAGTTCACGCCACTGCACCAGGAACCGGTCCGCGGCCCAGTACATGAATCGGCCCGTGATGGACGGGTGGGTCGCCTGTGCGCCGCATTCGACGTAGACCATGGGAATACGGAACAGCTTGGCCACGAGAATCGCGGGAATGGCGATCTCGGCGCCCGTACTGACGAGCAGGTCGGGTCGTTCCTTCTTGAATATCTTCCGGACTCGGAACAGGTTCTTCAGAAACTCGATGGGATTCCGAGCCATGTTCGGCACGAGATAGCCGTTCGGCAGCCGTCGCGTGGTATCGGCGTCGTAGGTGAAGTAGAAGGTGTCGTGGCCCTCGAAGGCTTCCGCAAGCTGGAGCATCTCGGTCAGGTGTCCGCCATGGGAGCACACCAAGCCGATCTTCAGCCGCCGCGTTGGAGTTGTGGACGCATCCATGGTCCGCCTCCCCGCCTACGCGTCCGGGTCCGGCGCCGGACATGCCCCGGGCGGAATCGGGGTCACGAGACCCTTCACGATTCCCCACGCATACGGCCAGATAACGATCCACCGCGCGATCCACCGGGGAACGGCCGTCACCGGGTTCTTGAATCGCGCCAACAGGAAGAGAAGCGTCAACAGCAACGGCGCCAGCGCCACGGCTGCGCCCGCGATGATGTGTACCAGCATCAACAGCAGACCCGCGGGCACGGCCAAGGCCAGCACGGGAATGGCCAGCGTGTACCACCACAGACCCTCACGCCAACCCGCCGCACGCAACATCACCACGATGTCCTTGCCCATCATCACGCTTTTGCGCATCAGGCCTTTGAACCGGGTTTCGTAATTGTGACGGGCCGCCGCGCCTTCCTCGAACCAGATGCGATATCCCGCTTTGCGCAGCGCGATGCTGATATACACGTCTTCGGCCGCACTGTGCCGGGGCAGCTTCAACCAGCCGCCCACCTTGCGCAGGGCGTCGGCGCGGAAGTAGCTGTTCCCGCCGATGACGCCGTCCGTCTCGCCCGTCCGTTGGGTCTCCACCACGAACCACATGTGGTGAAGCCAACTCGTGAACGTACGCGCGCCCACCGGCGGATGCCGGCCCGTGCCAGCGGCGACGTCCGGTCGCGCATCGAGCGCATCCTTGGCGCAGGCCACCCACTCCGGGGCCAGTTCGCAATCGGCGTCGGTAAAGGCGAGGTAATCCGTGGTACACGCATCGAGCACGGCATTGCGCGCTTCGTAGAGGCCCGTGGCATTGCTGGCAATCACGCGTGCGCCGAACTGTTCGGCCACGGCCACTGTCGGGTCGGACGCCTCGTCCACCGCCACAATCACCTCGTCGGGCGCCACGGTCTGGGTGCGGATGCTCTCCAGGCAGGGCCCGATGATGTCCTGGGCGTTTCGGGCGCAGATCGCGAGTGTCAGAGTCGCCATAGGCTCCGCATTCCGCCCCTCGGGCGGGGTAACATGCCAACTGCCAACGTGTTGCCAACACACTACGCGATCCCCCACCAAATGGCAAGAGAAGCCGCGATAGGAACCGGCCCTCTGCTTTGGGTATGATGGGGGCATGAATACACTGCCGTTCGATTTTGCGAAGTGCGACTACCCCTTGGCGGGGTTGACCTTGTACAACGTGGGCGGCCCGGCGCGCATGGCCCTGTTCCCGACCACGGTGGACGAGGCCCGTGCCGCGTGCGAATGGATGCTGGCGCAGGACGCGCCCCGCATCGTGTTGGGCGGCGGATCCAATGTGCTCGTGGCCGACGAGGGATTCGAGGGGGTCGTACTCGTGACCTCCGGCCTGGAATGGATCACACCCTTGGGCGACGGCAGGTACAATGTGGGCGGCGGCGGCAACCTCAGCAAACTCGTGCGCGACGTCATGCTTCCCAACAACTACGCCGGCGTCGGCGGGTTGGCGGGCATTCCGGGAACCGTGGGCGGGGCCATCTACATGAACGCCGGGACGGTCAACGGTTCGACCTGCCAATTGCTCGAATCCGTCGATCTGGTTGGACCCGAGGGACGCCGCACGACTCCTGTCGACCCATCCACCTACGGGTATCGCGGTCAGACCTTCTGCTCGCGCGACACGCTCATCATCTCCGGCACCTTTGCCTTCGAGCCCGCCGACGAGGACCAGCAGGCGATCTACGATCACTACCTTCAGCGCAGGAAGGAAAAACAGCCACAGGGGTACTGCTGCGGCAGCGTGTTCAAGAATCCCGAAGGCGACCATGCGGGCCGCCTCATCGAAGCCTGCGGCCTCAAAGGAACCCGTCGGGGCGGCGCCGTCATCAGCACAGTCCACGCCAACTTCATCATGAACGAGGGCGGCGCCACAGCCGCCGACATCCGGTCGCTCATCGATCTCTGCCGCGCCAAGGTCCGCGACCAATTCGGCGTGGATCTCCAGACCGAGGTCGTCGTCGTTGGATCAACCAGCGCCGGATAGACGCCCCGGGCGGACGCTCCTTATCGACGGAGCAACGTTCAAGACGAGGTCCGGGTTTGGAGTGCGGCATC
>JAAEQP010000957.1 GCA_024231375.1 bacterium
ACGCCGGGACTGACCCCAGCGAGCGTAGCGAGACGGGTCTGTCCCTGGCCTTTTCGCGGGTTTCGCGCGGTGAGGTGGTACTTCTTCAACAGCCCCGCTGACCCCAGCGAGCGAAGCGAGACGGGACTGTCCCAGGCATTTCCCGTGGCTTCGCCCAGAAGCTCCGCTGTCCTCGCTTCCGCATTCACCCGCTTCGCATTGAACCCGCGGCCGCCCGCCCTTTTGCTGACCGATTCCTCCACGTGCTAGGATTCAAACGGTTCCCGCGCCGCGGCAGAACGAACTTCCACGGCCGGACGGGGTTATAGCACATACCACTCGCGCGTCCGGTGGCGCGCAGACGTATACCACGTCCTCGCACAAGGTGTTATGGAAAACGAGGCAGGCCAGCAGGACAAGTTGATCGGGCAGACGCTCGGCAACTTCCAGATCGTCATGCCGCTCGGCAAGGGCGGCATGGGCCGCGTGTACCTTGCGACCGACCACACTCTCGACCGGCAAGTGGCCCTCAAGGTCATGCTCCGCAGACTCTCCGAGGACGACTCTCTCGTGCGCCGCTTCAACCGCGAAGCCAAAGCCGCCGCGCAACTCAACCATCCCAACATCGTCCAGGTCTATGCCGTTGGCGTGCAGGGCGGCATGCCCTACATCGCCATGGAATACGTCCAGGGGCTCACCTTGGACGAACTCCTGCGCCGCCAAGGCCGCTTCGACTGGCATCAGGCCCTCGAGATCGCCGGGCAGGTTGCGGCCGCCCTCGCCTGTGCCCATGCCAAGGGCGTCATCCACCGCGACATTAAACCCAGCAACATTCTCCTCGCCCGCGACCGCCGCGTGCGCGTCGCCGATTTCGGACTCGCCAAACTCCAAACCGCCGAGTCGCAACTGACCTCTGAAGGTATCTTTCTCGGTACGCCCCAATACATGTCGCCCGAGCAATGCGGCACCGGCGAAATCGTGCCCGCCAGCGACCTCTTCTCCCTGGGCGTCGTGTTGTACGAGATGATTTCGGGCAAGCGTCCGTTCCAGGGGGACACCCCAGCGCACCTCGTGAAGAGCATCACCCTCGACGCCGCGCTTCCGTTGGCGGACCTCTCACCCGAGACCCCACCGCCCGTGAGCGACATGGTCATGCAGCTATTGTCCAAAGCGCCCGTATCGCGGTTCCCTTCCGGCGCCGAGTTGATTCATGAGATCGGCCGTGTCGAATCGGAGGCGGCCCTAGACACGCCCACCATGCGGCTGGCGCCCGGCGATGCCGATGCCCCCACCGAATCCTGGACATCGCCCGTGCCACCAAGTCCGGCGTCTCCCGCCAGTCCGGCGCCCGGACCGACATCCTCGGCGTCACGCTGGTTCACTTGGCGCAACGCGGCCATCGCCCTTGCCGTCATCGCGGCCCTCGTCGTCGCACGAGCCGTTGTCCAGCGCGCCCGAAACGGCAGGGCGGGCCGGACACCCGCCGTCAACACCCGCGACGCGCGGCCCGTTGCGGAGGTTCCTGCCACGCACGACCAGAACCAGCCGAAAGAACCGATCGCGCAGGAAGGCGTGTCTGTCGTGCCGTACACCGAAGCGGGCACCGGCCTGCGTCTGATTTCGTGGCTCGATGGACCCGAGTGCGTGCTCGCCCACGCCATCGACGGTGTCCGCGACGGCGTTCGCGACCGCGACCGTGATCGCGCCCGCGGCCGCAACCTCTTCGTGACCATCAACCCCATCGCCCAGCAATGGCGCACAGTGGGCGGATCGCTATTGCCCCCGGCTCCCGACAACACGGCTGCCGCCCTGCGTCCCAAGTTCTATGCGCCCCAGGTGACGCCCGGGAGCGCTATGCACGATGCGGTCGCCGTGCTTCGCCCCATGCGCGGTGGCGGACCCCGTAGTGTCCATCAGGAGCTTGCAGTTCAACGGTACGATGCCCTCGACCAAGACCCGCGCATCGTCTTCAAGGCCGACCCCATGGGGATGCATACGAACGATGCCGACTACTTCCCCGGCGCCTGCCACGGCGTCGCATTTCACCCCGACGGCAAACGCATCTGTCTGGTTCTGAGCCGCGGCAAGAGGCGTCCCGGAGTCCGCTCCATGCCCTCCATGTTCCTCGCGGAACGCGGACTCGAAGGGGAAGGTCTCGGAAAGATCGGGCCCGCCCTGACGCCCGGTATCTCCGGGGTGCGCAACGTCCATTACTCGCCTGACGGCGGCTACATCGCCTATGAACGCATGCGCACCGGCGGCGAGGAACTGTGGCTGATACCGTCCGGCCAAGGTACGCCCGACGAAGGCGTGCGCGTTGCCACGGCTCCGTCGAGCTTCGCCGCGGTTGCCTTCAACCCCACCCAGTCCGCCGTTCTGGTCGCCCTGCGCGACAAGAACGCCGTAGAGCCTGAACTCGTCCTGCTCGGCATGTCGGGGGACGGCGTGAAGCGGCGCGCCTTCGGGAAGGGTCATATCAGCGCCCATCCATGGGAGCCCACCGGTACGTATTTCGCCGCCAGTTCCCTGGACGATGACGGGAGGTTGTGCGTCTGGGCCCACAAGGCCGACGGACAAGGGGACACCGTCCTCCTTGCCCAGTTCCCCGAAGGACGTGCCGCCGTCAAGTCGGCCCGCGGGCTGTCAGGTCCCGTCGTCTCGCGCGACGGTCGCTGGGTGGCCGTCGACATCCCCGGCGATCCACCCAAACTCGCCTTCATCGACCTATACGCCCACCCGCAAACCGCAAACCTGCGTTGAGCGATCGGTCCCATGCCCAAACCCACAACACATCGCCTGCGTGATGAACTGATCGTCTTCGGATGGGTGGTCGTCGCCGAGGCCCTGCTGCTGGCCATCCCCTTCGGCAGCTACTTCCTCGACACGGTGCTGGGCATCAACCTCCTCAACGGCCACTGGTTCACCACCTGGTTCCTGCTCCGCCTGCCCTACATCCCCATGGCCATCATCGCCCTCTGGTACGCCATCCGCCTCACCTGGATCGTCATGCCGCCCGAAGAGTAGGCGTCTTACCCCCTCGCCCAACGGCTTGCCAGCCGTGGCTGGGAGAGGGTTGGGGTGAGGGGCTCGCCCGCCGCATGGCGGGTCTTGCGATCCTTATCTCGCGTCCGGCCCCGCGACTCGCGATTCCTCAGAAGTAGCCGTTCCTCATCCCGCCCACTTCGGACGCTTGCCATAGTAGGGATACGTGTCGAACGCTTCGCCGCCGCCCACCACACGCGGGTCACCCGTCTCGCGCAAGTACGCTTCCAACCTCGCCCAGAGCTTCTTTCGCGCGCGTTCGTAACCCGGTTCCGCGGCCACGTTGTGCAGTTGCTCCGGGTCCAACGCCAGATCGTACAACTCCTCGGCGGGCCGTTTCGCCGTCGCCAGATCGAAATACCGCCGCACCTCCGGGTCGTCCCTGTGCGCCACCATCCATGTCTTCGTCGGCGAATTGCCATCAATGTCGCCATAGACCGGCGGGTTGCACGCAGGCCATCGGTCCGGTTCGAAATTGCGGATGTACAGATAATCTGACGTCCGGATGCCCCGGCTGGGATACGAGACCCCCTTCATGTCGCCGTCGTCCCCCAGATTCGTGTGGCGTTCCTTCCCGAAGAACGCGCAGTCGCGATTCTTCTCCACGCGGCCCTGCTTGCCCGACAGCAACCCTTTGAGCAGGCTCCGGCCCGTCATGGCCTCCGGCACGTCCTCCCCGGCCGCCTCCAGCAGCGTGGGGGCGAAGTCCGGGAACCCCACGAAATCGTCTATCACGCGGTCGCCGGACACCGCGTTCCCCCAGCGTATCGCCAACGGCATATGCACCCCGTAATCGTAGATGTTGGCCTTCGCACGCGGGAACGGCATCCCGTTGTCGCTCGTCATCACGATCAGCGTGTCGTCCAGTAGGCCGCGTTCTTCGAGAAGCGCCACCATTTCGCCCACTTCCCGGTCGAAGCGCTCGATTTCAACCATGTAGTCGAGAATGTCTTCACGAATCTCCTGCGCATCCGGCAGAAATGGCGGCACATTCACCGCCACGGGATCCTTGCCCGACTTCACGCCAGAACCACGCTCATACGGCCGATGCGGGTCCACGCTGCCGAACCAGAAACAGAACGGCCCATCTTCGGGCGCTTCATCGAGAAAGGTCTGGAAGTTCTTGAACCGCGGCCCCGCGGGATTGCGCGTCCGGTCGCTTGGTTCCAGTTTGCCCGGTCCCCAACCCTTGCGCGTCGCGCCCACGAAATACCCCGCCTTCTCAAGCAGATCGGGATACACATCGATGGACGCCGGCAGCGAACTCCACAGACTCGCGCCCTCGCGCAACCGCCAGAAATCCTGACCCGACAGCGTCGCCCCTCGCGACGGCGTACACGACGGCGACGAACAGAACGCGTTTGAATACAAGACCCCTTCGCGCGCCAACCGGTCGAACACCGGCGTCCGAACCACCGGGTCGCCCCCGATACTCGTATGCACCCACGACTGGTCATCCGCAATCGCGAACAGAATGTTCGGACGCCCCTCAGGCCGCTCGGGCGCCGCATGCGCGCACCCGCCCAACGCCCCCGCCGCCAAACCCGCCAGAAACGCGCGTCTTCGCATGATTCCTCCCGTGTTGTGCCAACGCAATGAGGCCACCCCACGTTGCCCCCGCCGATAATACCACGTCCGCACGATGTCTGTTCCCCAACGCTCCGAAACGAAGCAGCCGTCGTCCCGTTTCAGAGCGCCATTTCAGACCAACGTGGCTCCTTCAGAATGCCCAAGCGTGCTAACCCGCCGCAGAACAAGCACTTAACAATCTCGCCGAATGTGGCACACCGGTTGCTCTCCCCATGCCAGCAACATTGGAGCACAACCCACCGGGGCAACGACCCCGGTTCGGCAAGGAGGCAAGGAACATGGCTTTGGTACGATGCGGAAACCGACGGGCAGTCACCCCCTGGAGCGCGTTCACGGATATGGAACGCGAAATCAACCGGCTCTTTTCCGGCGCGATCCCTGGCAGCAACCGCCCGGCACGAGCGTGGGCGCCCGCCGTCGACATCCGGGAAGACAAGGATGCGTATACCGTGGAAATGGATCTCCCCGGTATGAAACGCGAAGACATCGACATCTCCGCGCAGGAAGACACCCTCACCATCAAGGGCGGCCGAAAGCGCGAGACCAGCGGCGACGAGGGATCATTGCACCGCACGGAACGCGCGAGCGGCGTGTTTGAACGCACCTTCAGCGTGCCCGGCGGCTTCCAGGTGGACAAAGTGTCGGCCGCCTACGAGAACGGCGTCCTCAGTGTGACGCTGCCCAAGCGCGAGGAGTCCAAACCCAAGCAGGTCGAGGTCCGCGTGCACTAGACGCACCCGGTCCGAACCCTGGAATGAATACCAGACCCCCGGCGTTAGCAAGAGACAGCGACAGAGAACAGAGAGTGTGAAACCTCCTGTACGTGACAAGTTGATCCCCCAAGAGAGAGCGATGAGGCGGGTCCCCCACCCGCTCTTGCTCCCTCCCTATGCCCCACCCCCGCGTGGTTCCCCCCACCACGCGGGGGTTCTATTTCTACCCGCGATTCCCGGTCCCGGCGACCCCCTGCCTACCTTCACCAACTGTCATAGTCCCCCTTGACAGAGAGAATCCCCCATTGTACAATACCCATAATCAGTGAACAGCCGTTCACTCAACCTGGGGCGAGGTTGTCATGACGGACGTCGAATCACTTCTACATCAGGCGCTATCCGAGCAACAGGCAGAGCCCAAGAACGCGCGCGACCGGAGCCGCGTCGAGACCAGAAAACGTCTCATGCAAGCTTGGCGCGACCTCGTGACGGACAGGCCCCCGGGCAGCATCTCGGTCCGCGAAATCGCCGCCAAAGCCCAAGTCTCCACTGGCGCCTTCTACTGCCATTTCAAAGACAAAGACGCCCTCAACGGCGAGGTGGCCGTCGAGTGCCTGGCCCGGCTCGTGAGCGAACTGGACCTGATGGCCTTGGAACACGTAGAGCCTGACACCGAGGCGCGATACCGGGCCGTTTTCAACCTCCTGATGGACTTCGCCGAGCGACATCCAAGCGAAGCAACGTTCATGTTGCGGCTCGCCCCTTCGGAGACGGACGAGGGCCGCGAGTTCCTTTCCATGTGGGACGCGTTCTGGGAACAGCGGGTCGAGGAGTTCGCCGAGCACGTGCTGGCCGGACTCAACGTAGATCCCGATCTGAATAGGGCCGTCTTGGCGCAAGCCTTGTATGGCATGGGAGAGAAGCTGCTCAAGTGGTGGCTTGCGAATCGCGGCCGCGTAGACCGAAACACGGTCGTGGACACGCTCGCACGGTTCGTGGCGAAGGGGCTGGCCTGAACCGGTTCTCCGGATGAAGGGTCATTCGACACGGATCACGCGGAAGGGAGGTGATAGGGAGGAGACGAGGCTCGTTGGCATCCGCTTCCTGACGGATGCCGGGTGGACACCACGTGCCCTCCGAAACGGACCGGGTAGTGGGGCTCGCCATCCCGATCGGGAACGCAACAACAACGGGGAATGCCGAGTGCCGGGACCTCGGCGAACTGGACAGCGTGAGGCAACGCCCGGTGAGGTGTACGGACTCACGCGAAAGGAACACACGATGAGAAGAGGTTTTACGCTGATAGAACTCTTGGTCGTTATTGCCATCATCGGAATCCTGGCCGCCATCCTGCTGCCCGCTTTGGCCCGCGCGCGCGAGGCAGCCCGGCGCGCCAGTTGCCAGAACAATCTCAAACAATGGGGCCTGGTCTTCAAGATGTACGCCAATGAATCCAAAGGCGAGAAGTGGCCGTCCATCGCAAAGTACGTCTGCTGGAGCCCCACTGCGGCCGCTGAGAAGGTCGCCTACACGGAGGCCACTCCTGACCTGACCAGCCTGTACCCCGAGTACCACACCGACTACAACATCCAGTTCTGCCCGTCGGACCCCGTCAACCTCCTGGGCGGCGACTTGGACAACAATGCACTCTGCTACATGCAGAGTTCGGAAAACGGTTTCTCCTACAACTACATGGCGTGGACCATGCCCGGTGACAACATCGTGGCCGCCGGCGTCGATCCCAACGATACAACCGTCGGCTTCGACCCCGTGCTGGGCACCGGCTACAATCCCGACTACATCACCATGATGGCCAATGTGTGGACGGATTGCATCGCGTGGGAGGCCGGGTCGAACGACGGTAGCTTCTTCGACAAAGATCTCAGTTCCGGCGCCTTGACCATGTATCGTTTGCGTGAAGGCATCGAACGCTTCTTCATCAGCGACATCAACAACCCCGCGGCGACGACAATGGCCCAGAGCGAATTGTACGTCATGTGGGATCAGTTCACGGCATCCATGGAAGGTGCCGGCGGCTCGGGCGGCGTCAACTTCAACCACGTCCCCGGCGGCTGCAACGTGCTCTTCATGGATGGGCACGTGAAGTTCATCCGCTATCCGGGCGACTGGCCCGTGACGGTCGCCATTGCCTTGCAAGTGGTTCCCCAGTAGGTAGAGATACTGGCCGAATAGAGCCAATGCAGCGGGGACTTGCCGCGAGGTGGGTCCCCGCTCACTGTGTCTGGTGAACGTGCGCGCACCGCCTCATGCACCCTAGGTCAGGGAGACTGTCTTCCGGCCCATGGCCCCATCCCGCCGCTCAAGGCACGTGATGCTCGTCACATCATGCTTCAGAAGGTACGCGCGCCCTTCCTCGACGCCCGCGCCCACGTCCGCCGCACAGTGGCTGTCGTCCCCGAAGCAGAACGGGATG
>JAAEQP010000958.1 GCA_024231375.1 bacterium
AAGCCATCCAACTCATGCGCAGTTGGTTTACTGCCATGCCCGGCGAGCAGGTTTCCTGCATCGGCTGTCATGAAGCGCCAAACGAAGCCGTGGGTTCGAAGCTGGTGCTGGCGGCGAACAAAGCACCGCGGGAATTGACACCCTGGTACGGTCCCGTCCGAGGCTTCGACTTCAAGCGGGAAGTCCAACCCGTCCTCGACCAGCATTGCGTGGGCTGTCACGATGGGAAAAAGGCGGACCGGCCTGACTTGCGTTCCGCCGCGGACGGCGGCAAAGCCACACCAAAGCCCATCGGCTACGCGCCGCGCCTCCACAAGAACATGATGCGCGACACGGGCGGAAAGATGACGTACACACCTGCCTACGACGTACTGATTCATTATATTCGCCGCGTTGGCGTCGAGGACGACGTGAGCCTCCTGACACCCGGTGAATACCATGCCGACACCAGCGAACTCATCCAAATGTTGCAACGCGGCCACCACGGCGTCCAACTCGAAGCCGAATCCTGGGACCGCCTCATTACCTGGATCGATCTCAACGGCCCCTGCCATGGGACTTGGAATGACGTCTACCCCATCCCCGATGGCGCCCACGAGCGGCGCATGGCCTTGCGCAAACACTATGGTGGCCCCGTCGTCGATCCCGAACACATCCCCGCCGCGTCGAAGCCCCTAGCCAAGGTTCTTCCGCCCGAGGCGGCGTCCCAAACCGGCGACATAGTCTTTGCTGCTCTACGTCCTGCAGCCAATCATGCCCAAGGTCCCGCGAAAACAATCGACCTGGGCGGTGGCATCCAAATGACGCTCTCTCACATCCCGGACCAAGACTTCTGGATGGGAACGTGCGAAGTAACCAACGAGCAGTACCGCCTATTCAACCCAAGCCACGACAGCCGTTACTGTGTAAAACGCCGCGACCGCGCGGACGGCAAGGGATTGACGCTCAATGGGCCCAAACAACCCGCGCTGCGCGTTTCCTGGGACGATGCGAATGGCTTTTGCGCATGGCTGTCCCTCAAGACTGGGGTGCACGTCTCCCTGCCGACCGCGGTCGAATGGGCCTACGCCTGTAATGCCGGTAAACACACACAGCTCAACTACGGCGACGTGAGTACCGATTTTTCGCGGCACGGCAATATGGCCGACAAATCCTTCAGCACCGGCGTAATGTACAAGACAGAACGCATGATGCCCGAAAACGGCGCGACCCAAGTTACCGGCGGCGTGCCTCACTTGCTACTTGAGGGCGCCCAACTCGCCGACACGCGCTTCGATGACAAGTACCGCGTCACCGCGCCCGTGGGCTCATTCGAACCCAATGCGTATGGCCTCTTTGACATGCACGGTAACGCCGCCGAGTGGACAGCCTCGGAACGCGCCGGAGAAAAGCTAGTTCTAGGCGGTTCCTTCTTCGACCGGCCCGAAAGGTGTCGAAGCAAATTCACCTTGACCTACCCCTCTTGGCAACACGTGTTCAACGTCGGTTTCCGGGTGACAGTCAGAAATCCGTAGGGGAGTCCATACCCTCGCACAAAAAGACAATGTGAGAACCGGCATTTCACCAGTTCTCACATTGGGGCATGTCTGGCTCCGCGGGCAGGACTCGAATTCGCCTGCGTCAGCCACCGAGAATCTCTTTCTTGATCCATTCACGGCCTTGGCCCGACTTGAGCTGCTTTTCGCGGCGCATGGCTTCCGTTCGCGTGGCGTATTCCTCGCTGTGCAGGAGAGCCCATGGTCCCTTGTTGCGCTTCGTGTGCAAGGTGAGCCTGCAATTCGGGTCGTTGTGCTGGGCGAGGCGACGCTTCAGATCGTTTGTCTGCCCAATGTAGAGCTTTGCGGTGCTCTCGGATTGGAGAATATACACCCAGAATCCCACGCTTTCCCCCCGGAATACGGAAAAGGCCGCACCCGGAGGTACGGCCTTCAAATGTCTGGCTCCGCGGACAGGACTCGAACCTGTGACCTAGTGGTTAACAGCCACCCGCTCTACCGACTGAGCTACCGCGGATCTGTCGTTGCGGAGGGGAAGTGTACTACATGTTCGCGGGCAGATTCAACCCGCGGCTGAGCGCGGCTGACGCTCGTCAGAACACCACCACGTGGATGGTCTCGCGCTTCTCCATGCCAGGGTGAAACAATACGATGTCGTCGGCGTCGTTGTCGTTCAACCGCTCTTTGAAGGCGATGCCGAAGGCGGGAACCGCGAAGGAACACCAGGGTTTGGAGGAGATGAACCGGTCCTTGGATCCTGTGTGTACGTTCATCAGGTCGGGCCCTGAACCGAAGGCGATGTCCGCACGACCGTCGCCGTTGAAATCGCCCAGCACGTGGGCGGACTGTTCGCGGCCGTCGGGGGCGTCGATGGAGATGCTGGATTCGAAATCGGGTTTGGCGCCGTATCCGTCGTCGTGGTGCAGGAAGATTTCGAGGCCCACGCCGAGCTTCTGAAAGATGAACAAATTCATGAAGAACCGGACGCCCCAGGGAATGGTGATGAACACGAGATCGGATTTCCCGTCGCCATCCACGTCTTCCACGATGGGCGCCGAGAAGGAGCCCTTGGTCTCGAAGGAACCCGAGGGGTCTTCGGAATAGGTCATGGGCCCGGTGGCATGGTAGACCTTGGTGACCACCTGCATGTTGATGGTGCCCTGAATCTGGGTCACGATCAGGTCGGGCAAGCCGTCGGCGTTGAGATCCTCCATGGCGGCACTGGAATCCCACTTCTCTCCCAGGTTGCCTGGTACGGCGAACCGCTTGTACTTTGTCCAACCGTTGCCGTAGGCGAAATCGGCATGTTCGTCGCTGAGAAAGGCCAGTGCTTTGGCGGGGCTGCCTTCCATGTCGAAGGCGTAATGGGCGGGCATCTTCGTAGTGACGGTCAGGGTACCGCGATTGTACATGGAGCCAACCATGTCGCAGGGCACCCGCGCGCATACGCCGGCCGGTCCGCGTATCTCGTAGCCCGTCGGCACGGGGATGAACCACTCATCCACGCCATCGCCGTCGAGATCGTCCACCGCATTCTTCAGGATGCGAGGTTCACGGGCGAAGGTTGGGAAGAGGGAATGGAACTCCGGCTCATCGCGGCGCAGCCACCTCCCTTGCTCGAACCGGTACAAGGTAGCGCCTTCGCCGTGGGCGGCAAGGATTTCGCGGGGCGCGGCGCCGTCGGTCTCGGCGAAGAAGGCGCAGCCCGCCTTCGGGTCGACGGACACACTGAAGGAAGGCTTCGATTTGAAGGCGCCTTCCTTGGTGGCCAGGAACACCAGCAATGCCTTGTCTTGAGGCCGGTCGCCGCCTTCGCAGCAAAAAGCCACGATGTCCTTCAGCCCGTCCCCATTCACGTCTTCGCTAGCGACGCTCCAGACGTGTTTGCCGGTTTCGAGTTCGAACACGTACGGGGCGGGGGCCGCCGCGGCCGCGACGGCGGCGCAAAGGAGTACTGCAAGTCCTGTCATACCGATCCCTCCGGAAATGGACACAAAACGGGATTCATGACCCTTAGACTGGCCGGACCGGGGACAGGTTGCAGTGGGGTTCGGTCAGGAGAGGGGGCCGTAGTGAGCAGGGCTCCCCGAGCGAGAGCCCTGCGTACGGCCTATGACTGGCGGACGATGCGGTGCGCAACCACCATTGCGCGATCGCTCCCCGAACAGCGCCACCCATGGGGCGCGTGATAGGCAAATGTTTAGTGATGCGCAGGAAGCGCGGCGGACGCCACCCGGAGCTGGTCCACGAACATGATGAAATCCATGCTCTGGGTGATGGGCCCTTGGAACTTCATTCCCACATTCAAGCGGCCGCGCTCGTCGCGCGAGGTGCGCATGACCTCGCCGGTACCGACGAACGACTCGGGCAAGCACATGGAATCCGGACAGAGGTCCGTGGGGATGGACAGCGTAACCCGCTGTCCCTCAGTCAGATCGTGCTTCGTGACGAGATAGGCGCCGCCGGACGAGAGATTTCGGACCACGCCGGGGCCCACCAGGGACGTGCGCCGCTCCGGAATCGGGACGGCGATCCGCATGGTCATCTTCACACCGAACCGCGGTTCGGTCCGGCGCTCCTCGACGCGTTCGAAGGGGTCTTGCCAATCCTCATTAACATTATATTTTCGCATGATAGCATTCCTCACACTTGAATTGTATCAGTTCGCGGTTGCTTTGTCCAGCAAAAAATTCAAATTGCGCAGTTTAATCCTTTTTGGCACGCGAGGCAGCTATTCGCCATTTGAGGAGAAGAGTCAAGAAATTTCCCGATTCGGGGTGCTGGCGTCACGCGTGAGGGGAGGTATGTCAGCGACGGGGCGTGGAACCCGGGGTCTGTCCAGGTACCCGCGGGGTGACGGTGCCAGCCATGCCTTGGGGTCCGGCCGTATTCATCACAACCACCTTGGGAAGGGGATCGCCCTGGCCCATGGCGCGGGGCGAATAGATCCGGGTGACCAACGGCTCCAGAGGCTCGGATCGCAGCTTCTCTGGCGAACTGACGTACACCATATTCCCGACGACGCGGTAGTCCAGATTGCAGGATCGAAGGGCGGCCCGTAGGGCGTCGCCGAGGGGGGCCTCCTTCACATGGATCGCGGACACGTATCCGTCGGTGACCACGTCGCCGTTCGGCGCAGGGCGTTGGGGCCGGACGGGAAGGGGCTTCTCATCGTCGGGTAGACGGAGCGGCTGCGGAATTCGGGCGCGGGTCTCCTTGGGGACCATGAGGGGCGTGACGGTGTCGGGAGCCACCGGGGTTGGGTGGTGTCGACCGGGGACGGCTCCGCTGCGATCCGGTCCCGGCTGACGCGCCATCGCGCGCGCAAAGCGGCGCGGCGTGTGCGGTCGGGGTCCAATTCGAGCGAATCGACCTGGTCCTTGGGAATACTGGTCACGGTGCCTTCGTCGGGCATGAAGACGTAGACGTGGGACCGGCCCTCGTTCAGGTACACGTTCTCGTAGGTGGCGCCGTCGGCCGTGAGGGTGTCGGCGGCCGCCGATGCCGCCACGATCAGCAGAGCGGCCGCGAGCCCGGTTGTTCGGACAACTGACGGGAATGGCATGGCGATCCGCCTCCGGTTCCGGCCCCGAATAGCTTACACCCTGATTCTACCCCATCATGCCCAGGGCCGCCAGGCGCTACACCTCGTCGACGTTGACGAGTTCGTCGTAGAACTCGCTGAACGTGCTGCCGTGAACGCCCTTCATGAATGCCATGGCGGCGCGGGGGTGCTTGTTCAGCATGCCCGTGATGACGTACGGCACCTCGTAGCCCCAGCGGAGTTCCTGGCGCAGCTTCTCGAAGTACTTGCCGATGAGGTCGAGAATGGGGCGCACGTCGTATCCCGGCTTCTTCAGAAATCCCATGAGCAATTCGAGTGGGCAGTTGCCGGCGGCACGGCCGATGCCGTAGATGGTGCCATCGACGTAGTCCATGCCCCGCAGGATGCCCTCGATGGTGTTGGCGAACCCGAGCTGCTGGTTGTTGTGAAAGTGGACACCCACGTGTTTGCCCGGCAGGAGAGAGATGTACTTGTCCGCCAGCCACTGGATCTGCTCGGAATAGAAACAGCCGAAGCTATCGACCAGATACACCATGTCGACGGGCGCTGTGCTCAGCTTCTTGAGGGCCTCATCAAGTTCGCATTCCAGCACATGGGAAACGGCCATGATGTTGACGGCCACTTCGTACCCCTGGTTCTTGCAGTGGTCCGCAAGGCGGATAGCTTCGTCGATGTCGGGGCAGTACGTGGCCACGCGGACAAGTTTAACGATGGATTCCGAGGCGGGCAGGATGGTTTCGAAGTCGGTGCGGCCCACGTCGGCCATGATGGAGACCTTGGTGTCGCACTCGTAACAGACCTCGCGCAGGTCTTCCTCGTCGGTGAATCGCCACGGCCCGAAGTCGTCGGGTGAAAACATCTTCTTGTCGGCCCGGTACCCCATCTCCGCGTAATCGACGCCCGACTTGGCGAGTCCGTCGAATACTTCCTTCACAAACGGCTTGTCGAACTGCCAGTCGTTCATCAGTCCACCGTCGCGAATCGTGCAGTCGACTACCTTGACCTCAGGCCTGTACATGAAATGCTCTCCCCGGTTCCAGTGATGTGTTGCCCCAAAGTGAACGGCTAGCGTAGCCCACAGCGCTCTCCGGGGTCAACTTCCAGGGCAATCGCACT
>JAAEQP010000959.1 GCA_024231375.1 bacterium
CGATCATGTCATATCTGCGCAGCAGGTTCGTGAGGAACAGGAAGACCCAGGAGATGTCGCGGTCGCCGCTGCCAGCGCTGACCCCGCCGTATTCCGAGTTGATAAGCGGGGCGGTGCCTTGTTTCCAATCGCCCGTGTAGTTGAAGTCCGATCCCGGAAAGGTCTTCTCCACGACTTCCGCGATGTGGTGGCTCGCGCGGTCGAAATGGTCGATGTAGAAATGCCACGAGTTGATGTCGGTCTCGACATGGTCGTAGCGGCAGGGCGAGTTGTCTTCCACGAGACGCGTGGGATCGAGTTCTTTGGTGAGAAGGTACATGTCGCGGACCCATTCCTGGGTGGCGGGGCCGAATCCACCGTCGCGAATGCCCCACGTTTCGTTGAAGCAGCACCACGAAAACACGCTGGGATGGTTGAAGTCACGCACGAGGGTGGCCCGCATGGTGTCTTCCCACAAGGCCTGGGACCTGGGTGTGTGTTTCTGGTAGTTGGGAATATCGCACATGAGCAAGACGCCCAGGCGGTCGGCCCAGTAGAGGCAACGCGGTTCGTCGACTTTGATGTGAATTCGAATGAAATTCAGGCCATATTCCTTGGCCTTCGCGTAGTCGTTGCGGATGAAATCATCGTCGGGATGGGTGTAGACGCCTTCAGGATTGAAGGACTGGTGCAACGCGCCCCGCAGGTAGATGGGCTTGTCATTGAGCAGGATGTACTCGTACTTGCTGCCGTTGTACGTGCCTCGGGACACCTTCCGCATGCCGAAGTAGGTGTTGACGGTATCTTTGGCGCCGTTGCCCGACAATGTGAGGGCGGTGGGATAGAGGGTGGGCGATTCGGGGGTCCATAGCTCCGGATTGGGAACGGGCACCTCGATCTCGACCTGTTGCGTGCCGGCTTCAAGTTCGCCGGACCACGCGGCCGTGATGGGGGCCAGGTCGAGGGCTTCACCGTAGCGTTCGGCGGTTGTCAGGGCTTTGAGAGAGTACTTCCCTTTCTTGGCGACTTCGACGGCGCACCGGATAGTGGCCTTCTTCTGGTCAACATCGGGGTAGACGTGGGCCTGGCGGACATAGGACGCGCCGCGTGATTCCAGGTACACCGTCTGCCAGATGCCGCCGGTCTGCGTGTACCAGCCCGTCTGCTTTCCGTTGGGCGTTTCAGGGTCGGTGACATCGAATGCGCGAACCGTCACCCGCACGGTGTCACCGGGTTTGCCTGCATCGGTCAACTCAACCTCAGAGGGCGTGTACCCACCCACATGGTCGGCGGCATGCTTCCCGTTCACCCACACGGACGCTTCCCAATCGACGGCGCCGAACATCAAGAACACGCGCGGACCGGCATCGGCGGGGATTGTCACGTCGCGCTCGTACCAGGCCGCACCCCGGTATTTCGCGTCCCCGATGCCGGACAGTTCACTCTGCCATGGATACGGGACCACGATGGACTTGGAGTAGTCGTGGTTTTCGAACCACGCGTCCTTGACGCCTTGGTCCTCGGGGTCGAACTCGAACCGCCACGCTCCGTTGAGATTCTGCCACGGACGTGCCCAGGCAGGGTCAGGATGGGCTTCAAGCGGTTCCGCGGCGTGTGCGGCTGAACCGGCGAGAATCACTGCCCCCAAGAGCAGTACCAGGGCCAGGGATGAGTGTGTGAGGACAGGCTTCAGCATCGTAAGGGCTCCTCGTGAGAGTGCATTGAGTTCAATATGCGCGCCAAGCGGTTATGGTAAGAGCCTCTCAGCCATGTGTCAACCCGCCTATCCATTGGTGACGTTCCTGATGGTGTGGTAGCCTGCCTTGGGGAGGAATCGGTTAACATGCGTGCGGATACGATCGATCGTCTGGACCAGTGGCGCGGTTGGGCGCTCTGTGGCGGCCTGACGGCCGGCGCCGTGGCGTACTCGTTCCGGTTGACGTCGTTCCTTCACGCCAAGGACGCGGTGCTGGCTGTTGCCGCCATCGTCGTTGCCGCGTTGATATTGGTTCGGGAATGGGGCGTGTCTCGCTCTCCAGAGGTCGTATCGGGACGTGACACTGCGTCCGAAGGGCTTCGATGGGAGAGTTTCGCGCCCCTCCTGCCACTGTGGCTGCTGGTAGTCTATTCTCTGGGCGTTCACTATCTCGCGCGTCAGGCCGCGGTTCCGCGGTTCGTGCTGGTCGAACTCGTCCGCATGACCCTGCTGCTCCTGACTGCCTCGCTTGCCTGGGACCTCCTGCGGACAGCGCCATGGCGGGCGCGGCTCGTGGATGCGGTGGCCGTGTCGGCAACGGCCGTGGCGGCCCTTGCCCTGGTCCAATGGGCCGATCTGGCGCCTGCGCTGTTTCCCAAGTTCGACGGAGCGGGCCAACGCATGTACTCGGTGTTCGGCAACCGCGATCTTCTGGGCGGCTACCTCGCCATGGGCGTGCCCCTGATGGCGCATCGATGTGCCCAGGGCGGGCGCGCGCGCCGAGAGGCGTGGGCTATGCTGCTGGTGTGCGCGGCTGCGTTGGTTCTGTGTGGTTCTCGTAGCGCATGGCTGGCGTGCGTGGTTGGGGTTTGCGTGCTGGTCTGGCAGACGCGAGGCGCCGTGGGCGGCGAACCCGTTGGACGACGCCGGTGGGTCAAAGTGGTGCTTCTGGTCGCGGTGGTGACCGCGGGGGCGGTGGCGGTGTCACCAGAGTCCACACTCGGGCGCATTCGGGGAACATTCACGGCCGACGATTCCGGGGGACGGCTGCGGCTCTGGTTCTGGGATGGCGCGGTCCGCATGGTGCGCGACCATCCCTTGGTTGGCGTGGGGCCGGGCAACTTCGCGTACTGGAGTCCCCGATATCAAGGCGAGGCACTCTGGGCCGGGGGACCGGCAAGGCACGCGTTCAACGAGGTCCACACGCGCCACGCCCATTGCGATCCGCTCGAAGTGCTCGCCGAGACAGGCGCGATCGCACTGGTTCTGGTGGCGTGGATGGTGAGCCGTGTTCTGCGATGCAAGGGACCCGAGTGGGGCGGACTCGCCGCGCTACTCGCCTTCTCCCTCCTCAACTTTCCTCTGCGTAGCGGCCCGCATGTGCTGGCGGGGCTGATTCTAGCGCTCGCGCTGATGAGGCGGAACGAAGCGTCTGCGCGCCGCCCTGTGGGCTCCGAGGCGCGACGCTACGCCTTCGCGGCCTTTGCGGCGGCCGTCGTGTTGGCAGTGTACGGATGGATGGCTGTGACCGGTCCGAGCTTCGCCCTGCGGCGTGCGATGGATCGCCATCTCACCAAGGGTGCCGAGGCGGCTCTGGCTGACTATGCCCGAGCGCTGGATTCACGGTTCGCGTTGCCGGAAACGCACGAGAAGTACGGGATTGCCCTGTTCGAGTCGGGGCGCTTCGCGGAAGCGCGGCAAGCCTTCGAAAGAGCGTTGGACGGGTTGGATACGGGCTCCGTGTATCTGGCTCTGGGCGCGCTCGACGTGCGTCTGGGTGACAATGCCTCAGCTCAGCGTCATCTGCGCGAATGCGTGCGCCGCTGGCCAGGCAACGTGGATGCGTGGACGCTGCTTCTCCGGGCCGCGGACACGGACGCACGAGCAAGCGTGCTCGAAGAGGCGCGGCCCTGGGTGTCGCCGGAGACACACCAAAGACTGCGGGAGGAGTTGGAAGCTAGCGAGGACCAATGACTGGCCGGCCGCCAGGGCTCAATGCGGTGGCGTGGCTTCCGCGATGGGCAGCACGCCGTAGACCACCAGTGAGGCATTCACGCCTTGAGGTCCGGTGATGCGGATCTCGTACTCGGTCCCCAGGGTCACCCGTTGTCGCGTTCTGAAAGGCACCTGAACGATGACCTCGTCCAGTACCACCCTGCCCGATTCGAGGACCTTTACCGCGTAGGGGGGCCTGGCCTCATCTCCCCGTATTTCGAGACTCACCTCGTCGGCCAGCCCATCAAGCCATTCGGACCCCGTCGTTCCCCAGCGCAGGCGGAACGATGTGGGCACATGCCGTGGCTGGAAGGCCCGCGCGCCAACGGGACTGTTCGTGTCGTGCTCGGCCGCGTAATGGATGACGGAAGGTTCGGCACTGAGCACCTCGATCCCGTGCATACCGGCGAACACTCCCGTAGCGAGGGCCGCAACGAGCACGATGTGGATGGCCCACACGCCCAAGGCGCGCGCGAAGCCAATGCGGAACAGCACCAATACCAGGACCAACGCCAGAGCTGGGGACGCGGCCAAGGCGAAGTGCTGATAGGCCACCGGGACCCAGAACATGAGATAAGCGAAGGTGGCGAGAACCATACCGGTCACATTCACGGTCGATGCGCGCGGACGCTTGGCGCGTACGATCACAAGGGCCAGCCAGAGGGCGCACGGCCATGCGAGCAACAGCACTCCCGCGATCACTGCCCGGGTCATGAAAAGCGCTTCCGCTACGGTGCCGTTGACTGTCACGCGGACCATTCGCTGCTCGCCCAGAGCGTCGCTGGCCGCCCAGTGACCCAATGCCAGGTACATGGCGTAGGATATGAAGCCGACGATCAGGAGCCCACCTACGAGCATCCAGATCCAGGGGGCCGCCGCGGGATCGTCGCCTTGCCTCCCCTCCGTCGGCAACGGCGTCGAGCCGCCGGCCACAGGCAAGAATGCGTGACACTGCCAGCAGCGGTCGAATTCCTCGTTGTTCTGAGCGCCGCATTTCGGACACACATGCACCCGGCTCAGATTGATGCCGCTGTCGCTTTCCGCGAGTTGAAGTTCCTCCAGGGGCGTGTCCTTGCGTTGGCTGCGAAGCCGCGCGATGGCGGCCTCGGCCAAGGGGTGGTCGCGGTTGAGTTCAAGAACGCTTTCCCAGACCTGAGCGGCTTCTTCCCGGTGCCCCGCGGCTTCGCGGACCTTGGCCAACTGCTCTCGCACGGGGACCTCGGTCGGCCACAGCGCGATGGTCGCTTCAAGCTCGGACCCGGCCTGGTCGTATTGCCCCAGCCGGTAGTGCGCGGCGGCCAGGTAGCGCATGACGTTGAGTTTGCGCGACCACTGTTCCTTGAGAACAGCGAGATGTCGGAGGGCCTCGCTGTATTCACAGGCGGTGTAGAGCTTCTTGGCGAGCTGCCAACGGCGGCCGTAGTCCGTTGGGTTCTCTTCGACGAAGCGTGTCAGTTCAGAGATGTCCACAGTCACTCGCCTTGATTGGATGCGTGGTCACAGGATGCGCGGAGCACTGCCGCCATCATTTCTTTCTCTTCTTCTTCTTCCGCTCCGCCAAGCGCTGCCGCCGAACGCGGTACTGGAGTACGGAATTCACAGCCCACGCCGTGATGCCCGCCACGAGGGCCGCAAGCAAGGATCCAATTCCGATGGGTATGAGCAGCATGACGTCGTCTCTGGTCCCCACGAACGCCACGTACACCGCAGGACCCAGGCATACGGCGAATACGATCGCCCAGAACAACCAGCCTACCGATTCCAACCGAGCTTCGGACTTTTTCGCCAAGACGATCTCACTCCTTCGTGTGTTGCTGAGGAAGGCATAGACGGAACAGCGCCCCCCCACCGGGATTGTCCAACACGGCGACCGTGCCGCCGTGCTCCATAACGATTTTGTGCATGACGGCGAGACCCAGGCCGGTGCCTTTCGATCCTTTCGTCGAGAAGAACAAGTCGAAGATCTTGTCGCGAACGTCGTCAGGCACACCGGGACCGTTGTCGGCGACATCGATTTGAAGGACTCCGTCCGGCTGCACCGTCGCCGCGAGCCGCACCACACCCGTCTCGTCCGCGACGGCGTCGGCTGCGTTCATGAGCAGGTTGAGGAGGCAGCGGAACAGGCCCGACGCATCGATATGTACGGGTCCGGGTACGCCATCCAGGTCCACGTCAAGGCGAACCCGTTTGCGGACGAGGAGTCCCCAGAAGGTCTCGGTCACCTCCTTGACGATGGCGTCCAAGGGGCACCATTCGCGCCTGGGTTCCCGGGCTTTCGAGTAGGCGAGCATGTCTTCCACGAGGTTCGAGATACGCCGCGTGCTCCGTTTCAAGATGGGCCAACTGCGCTGGAGCAGCTCGGGGTTGTTGCGTTCGAGGCCCTGGTCGATGAGATCCACGCTGCCGCCCAGACCGGCAATGACGTTCTTGGCGAAATGGGACAGCCCGGCAACGGCCTGGCCCAGGGCGGCGAGGCGGGCGGCTCTGATGTTCTCGTCAATGAGACGCGCGTTCGCAATGACCGTGGCCACGAGGCCGCTGAACATCTCCATGACCCGGAGGTCGGCCTCGGCGAAGGCGCCGCCGCCTTCCTTGTTCAGGAGTTCGAGTACGCCGACGAGCCGATCCCGGTCCATCATAGGAACCGCCAGCAACGATCGTGTTTCGAACTGGGTCATGGTATCGGCCTCGGCGAAGAAGCGGCGGTCTTGCTTGGCGTCCGCGACGTTGACGGACTCGCGGGTCGCGGCTGCCACGCCGGCGATGCCTTGGTTGAGTTTGAGGCGGATCTCGCGTTTGAGGGCCTGCTGGTCGCCGGTCTCTCCCAGAGCGACTTGGAAGAACAGTTCCTGGGTGTCTTCGTCGAACAGCATCAGCGAACACGCCTCGGCGTTCGCGACCTGCTTGCTTTCCTCCATGATTCGCTCAAGCAGGGTGTCAAGGTCGGTGATGACGCCGACAAACCTATGGACGCGGTAGAGCACATCGACGATGCGCCGGAGTTCATCCGGCGACACGTCAGTGAACCAGGGTACCGTTTCCTCGACTTGTGAGCCCATCTTTCCCCTGTGCCCCCGCGCTCAGTCGGGCGTCAATCCGTGACAGAGCATGATAGATCACGTCTCCAACGGCCTGCAAACTCTCCACGGCGACATGATCGACCGTGTCCTCGCTTGTGTGCCAAAGACGCGTGTGCTGCAACGCGGACCCACCGTATTCCGCGTCCACCAACGCCATGGACGGCACACCCGCCCCACGGAAGGCGAGGTGGCTTCCCTGGATGGTACGGCTGCCGGTGAGGAAGTTGCGGTCGTATCCGAGCTCGGCGGCCGGGTCCCAGACGATGCGTACGAGCCATCGGGGCGACTGCGCGTCGTGGCGCACTCCAAGGTATCGGTCGCCGAGGCCCAATGGGCAGATAACTGCTTTGATGTCAGCGAGTTGCCGCCGTTCACGAAGCCTCGCTACCAAGGCGGCGCTCCCGTGAAGGCCTTGATCGTCTTCGCCAAGCGGCTGCGATCCGTCCAGAAACACGCACCAAACCGTGCATCCGTCGCGGGCGGTCCCCAGGGTGCGCGCCATTTCCAGGAGCCATGCGATACCGCAGGCGCTTCCGTTGGCCCCCACGTAGTCGGGGTCGTCGACCGGCGCGGCGTCGTAGTGTACGACCAGTATCACGGTGCCCGGAGCGGTGCCTTTGCTGGCGCACCAGAGATTGTTCAGCGACCGCGGTCCTTCGGTCGTTTCGACGCGAAAGGGTTGATTCTGGACGTCGAGGCCCGCTGCACCCAGTTCGGACCGGATGAGGTCCCGCACGCTGGCATGACCGTCCGTACCAACGGCCCGAGGACCCAGGGCCACGATCCGCTCGAGGTCGCGGAAGGCGCGGTCGCCGCGGAACAGGGAGGCCTGGGGACCCAGTTTCACCTGCTGCCCCTCGTCGCGGCTGGTGAACCGTTTGAGCGCCGTGGCGGACAAGATCAGAAACAGAAAGGCGAGCACACCGGCCGCCACAATCACTTTGATGGCCGTTTGGCCGCTATTGGACGCGCCAGGACCCATGAATCGATTCCCCTCCCTTTCAGCGCCGCGCCGCAAGAAGCGAGCGTGGCACGATGCGATAGCGAATCACGTCTTCTTCCCTCCGAACCAGATTCGCCAGCCTGTGCAGGCCATCCAGAATCACCAACAGCGAACCGAATCTGACGGTTTCTACAGGGAAGGACACGTCCACCACCTCGATTCTAGCATAGCGCACAGGATACGTCTCCGGATGCAGAAGAACGTCACGAGGACGCAGGTCGAAAATCGCGCTGGGCGACCGTGAAGCCCAGAACGGATAGTCCAGGTGCCACCGGAAATGGGCAACGCGGCCCGCGTGAACCGGCACGTCGGTTTCCCACAGGCGTTCGGGGCGCCACCTGAGGTCGAAGTACTCGCGCATCTCCTTCGGGAAGCGGTCTGTGATGCGGCTTGAGGACACACTCTGCTCCAGGTCCGGGCTCTCGGCAACCAAGGACAACAGGAGGCATGATCTCCAGATCGAGGCCGCATATCAAGACTGTTGAAGCAGGGCAATCGCATTTGATCGTTTGTGGTCTGCCGCGTTCGGGGTCAGGCTCAGCAGGTCATTCTCGCGATCGCCCCGTCATTACAAGTGTGCCACCTTCAAGC
>JAAEQP010000960.1 GCA_024231375.1 bacterium
CCGGAGTCTTCTTTGGTTTTGCTCCCCGTTGCCGCCATTCTGCTCCCCGCGCTCGCGCGGGCACGGGAGGCGGCCCGTCGTGCGAGTTGTCAAAACAACCTGAAGCAGCTTGGCCTGGTGTGCAAGATGTACTCCAACGAAGCCAAAGGCGAGAAGTTCCCCAACGCCAAATACGCCGACGACGACACGTGCGATGGCTACACCCTGGACTTCATGTTCCAGGGCGACGAGGTCTATCCCGAGTACCTGACCGACGTCAGCGTGCTGGTGTGTCCGTCGGACTCGGACGGCAAGGATCGTCTCGAGGGGGGGCGCTGGAACTGCGGCGGTGTTCCCGACGCAAGCGTCTGTCCCTGCAGATTCGACACGCTGTCCTACGTCTACGTGCCCTGGCTCATCGAAAGCAAGACTTACATGCAGGCCGCCGCGAACGAGAGCGACACAGCGGTCAATGAAGTAACGGTTCTCGGCTATGTCGACGGCGCGTTCCTAGGTGCGCTCAGCGATGTGATCGACGCCCAAGACGACGCGGACGACAAAGGTGAGGCTGCCGGTAACGTCGACAAGGACCTCAGCTTCGACCACACGGACTACGGTTCCACCACGATGTACCGTCTGCGGGAGGGCATCGAACGGTTCTTGATCTCGGACATCAACAACCCGGCCGCCACGGCAAAGGCGCAGAGCGAGCTTCCCGTCTTCTACGACATCTTCTCGACGGAAGTCAGCAACTTCAACCACGTGCCGGGCGGAGGCAACGTGCTCTACATGGACGGCCATGTCTCGTTCGTCCGGTACCCGGGCAGCGGATATCCGGGTTCGCCCGTGTGGGCGGCCTTCGTGGCCTTTGTGAATAACCTGTAGGCCACACCGTATCGACGCGCCACGTCGAGGCATTCTCACCGGCGGACGGTTCCTAAGGGAATCGCCCGCCGGTTCCCTTTCTTCCGGTCGCACTCGACGAACGACCCCTTTGCGCAGTATGATGGTAGGAGATGGTGCGCGGGCACGGGAGGGCCTCCCTGTCATGATGGGGTTGTGTGCCCTTTCCCCTACCCGCCGGAGGCGTGAGTTCTGCTCACGCTATGGAAGGACCCGCTCATGAATGCCACGGCGAGGCGGATGGCCGCCTTCGTTATGACAGCCGCGCTGCTCGTCTGCCTGCCTTGTGCCGGCGAGGAAGAGCCCAAGCTGCCAACGCTTGATCTTGGCATGGCGCTGGTCGAGTATGAGTTTGCCACCACCCAACTTCGGGGTCTGCGAGGCGAGAAGTTCGAGCAGGCGCTGAAATCATTGGACCTTCGGCCCGTGAGCGAGGTACCGCTGGAAACGAAGGAGGGCAAACAGGTCGGCCAGGTTCGGCTGTCAGTGGGTCACGTGGAATCCTCCGTTTGGGTGGTCGTCATCGGCACCACCTGGGAGGCCGTCGCCGGCATTCTCGGTGTCGACAAGGAAGACTTGGACGGGTTCCGCGTGGACGTGACCATGGAGTACGAGATGCCGCTTCCGGGGGGATCCGAGCCGGGGTCCCCGGTCTTCCGCGCCGAGCGGAAACGGGGTCAACTGGACAAACGCGGGCTGCGCTGGAAACGGTTCCCGGTTCTGGACTGGGACGACCTGTACATCTCGCTCAC
>JAAEQP010000961.1 GCA_024231375.1 bacterium
ACCCATTACACCAATTGCGTTGGAGTACATTGCAGCCGACCTGGAGCGCAACGGCTATGAACCGGTGTTGTGCGACCTCACGTTCGCCGAGGATTGGCGGCAGGAGATCGAGGACGCCGTGGACCAAGTGAGTCCATTCGCCATCGGCGTCACGATTCGCAACGTCGACGATGCCTATTTCGCCAGCCAGGATTTCATCCTGGAGAAGACAGCCGCCATCATCCGCCATATCGTCCAACTCGACGTGGCGCCGGTTATTCTTGGCGGCATTGGGTTTTCCTGCGCGCCGCGCGAAGTGCTTGCCTTCACGGGCGCCCACTACGGCATCGTGGGCGACGGCGAAGGCGCGCTGGTCGCGTTGCTCGACGCCCTGGATGCGGGTACCGATGTATCCAAGGTCCCCGGTGCGGTCTTCCGTGCGGACGGGCAAGTCGTTGTCGTTCCTCCCGAGCCTTTTGCTCTCGCCGAAGCGCCCGCTGCGTTTCGGAATCTGGCGGACAATCCCCGGTACTTCAGCGAAGGGGGCCAGGCCGGCATCGAGACCAAGCGGGGCTGCCCACAGGCGTGCATCTACTGTCTCGAACCCCACGCCAAAGGCCGCATGCACAACCTGCGTGCGCCGGGGGCCGTCGCCGACGAGTTCGCCGATTTGCTGGACCAGGGCATCGATACGGTTCACCTGTGCGACAGCGAGTTCAACCTTCCGCCGGACCATGCGCGCGCGGTGTGTGAGGCGCTGATTCAGCGTGGACTGAGCGAACGAATCCGATGGTACACCTATGCCTCTCCCCTCCCCTTCGATGCTGACCTTGCCAAGACCATGGCGCGCGCCGGGTGTGTGGGTATCAACTTCGGCGTCGACCACACAAACGAGGCCATGCTGCGCAGGCTGGGTCGGCCTCATCGCGCGGAGCACATCGAGACGACCGCCAACGCCTGCCGGGGAGCCGGACTCGCCGTCATGTTTGACATGCTCCTGGGCAGTCCCGGCGAGACGCGCGACACCATCGCGGAGGCACTGAGCTTCATGCAGGGCATCGACGTCGATCGCGTCGGGCTCTCGTGCGGCGTTCGGGTGTATCCGCATACGCCCCTCGCACAGGAAGTGCTTGGTCAAGGCCCGTTGGCGGACAACCCCCATCTCCATGGGACCACAACGGACAACGATGATCTGCTGCGGCCTATCTTCTACGTAGACGCCGGCATTGGCGAAGACATCCACGCGTACGTCAGCTCGCTGATTCGTGGTGACAAGCGCTTCCTCCATGCGGACCCGAACGAATTGGACGGCAATTACAACTACAACGATAACTCGGTGCTTTCCCAA
>JAAEQP010000962.1 GCA_024231375.1 bacterium
GATCGAACCCTCCGACGGCAACGGAGGGAACTCGGCATGACGATCGTAGATGAACATGCTCCTGAAGTCGGCATCGCGCCCGCGTGTCGTGCGGTCGAGGTCTCCCGGGCCACGTGGTATCGGCGGCATAAGAAGAATGCGCGGAATGCGACGCCCCGCATCGAGCCTCGACCTCGATCGCCACGCCGGCTTTCTGAAGCCGAACGTGGACGGATCGTCAATATCCTATGTTCGGATGAGTTCGTCGATCGCTCACCGCGCGCAGTCTACGCGATGCTTCTCGAACGCGGCGAATATTACGGCAGCGTGCGGACGATGTACCGCATTCTCGCCGAGCAACGTGCGGTGCGTGAACGTCGACCGCAGCGGAAACACCCTGAATACACCGCGCCGATCTGCTGTACCCGTTCTCCCAACGAGCTCTGGACCTGGGATATTACAAAGCTCGCCGGCCCGCATCGGTCGTGGTTCAGCCTGTATGTGATCCTCGATGTTTTCAGCAGGTTCGTGGTGAGCTGGCTGCTGGCGAGGCGCGAGTCCGCGTTCCTGGCGGGCCGACTGATCGAGCAGGCTATCCACACTCATGATGTCAATCCCCTTCGCCTGACGATCCATGCCGATCGCGGCGCGCCGATGCGGGCGAAGTCCACCGCCCAGCTCATGGCCGATCTCGGGATTGAACGATCGCACTCGCGGCCGCGGGTCTCAAACGACAACCCGTTCTCCGAAGCGCAGTTCAAGACGCTGAAGTACTGCCCGCAATATCCGGGCTCGTTCACAGCCTACGAGGCGGCGAAGTCGTGGTCTGCCTCGTTCTTCCCCTGGTACAACCACGAGCACCGGCACGAAGGCATCGGCCTGTTCACGCCATCGGATGTTTACAACGGGCGGCACCTGGAACTCACATGCGCTCGGCAGCGCGTTCTCGATATCGCGTATGCTGCGCATCCGGAGCGTTTCGTGCACGGCCGCCCGACACCGCCGATGGTTCCCGATGAGGTCTGGATCAATCGTCCGACAGACGAGTTCGTTCCCGTGAGTTCCAGGACGTCCGAACCCCCCAGGCCCCGGAGCCATTCAGGAAAAAAAAAAGCCCGGCCGGCGC
>JAAEQP010000963.1 GCA_024231375.1 bacterium
CGTCTCGCCTGCATTCCGGTCTGTTCAGGCCGAAATGCAGACGAGACGCCTGCGCTACGAACGGTGAATTGTGCCTACCGTTCCCGATACTTCATCCCCAGCGCATCCAACTCCAACGGCCGCGCTTCCAACGACGAGGAACCCCCATCGCCGCACACGACCTCAAGGGTAGTGGGCTCACGGCCAAAGGCCACTCTGCCATGGGCCAATCGCGCTTCGGGATCGATGAAGAACGCGACGGGCTCCCCGTCGACCGTGACCTTCGCGATCGCCTGCCCACGCGCGCCCAGAACGACGGTATCCTCCAGCCCGACAGGACCGTGAAGCGCAAGCGTCAGCGTCCGCGTCTTGGCATCCCACTGTTCAGCGATGCGTTTCCCGCCCCACTGATGGTAGACGGCCTTCTTGGGCACTTCGCGCACATACAGCAACCGCGTCTCGCGTTTGGCCAGGGAAAGCCCCGCGAACTGCTTAAGTACCTTGCCGGCCTTTCCCACGGTCGCGGTCCGGCCTGTGACATCGTATACGGCCAGTCGACCGTCGCGCGCGAAGGGACCGATCATCGGCTCCGTGAACACCACGTCTGTCTCAACCTTCTTCCCGGTCATATTCGCGACAACCACCAACGCCTCGCCCCACGTCGTGTTGTGGTACACCGTGGCGTAGGTGTTGGGCGCGGTGGTGGTGAATCGGTCCTTGGCACGCGCGAAGTAATAGGGTTCCGACTCGTACAACCCGAAGTAGTACTGGGCCAGGTTGAACCCCTTCACGTACATGACCTCTTCGGGGCTGACCCCGGCCGCGTAGGGCATCTTCTCTGGCCACAACCGCCAGTCCAGGTAGTTGTACTGTCCGCCACCGGTCAGCAGGTCGAATGCATAGGCGATCTCCGCGGAACACCGCTTGCTCTCCGTGTCGCCCGGCCACACACAGCCTTGGGCCGGCATGTTCTGAATCGTACCGAAGGTGTTCCAATAGGCCTCAAGCGACGGGAAACTGTAGCCCTCGGCAAAGAGATGGCAGTCGAAAGCGGAGATAGCCGGGAGAATCAACCCTTGACTGCAATGATCGATGATCACGGTGTGCGGACACTTCGATTTCAGCACCTGCCGTCGACGCCAGTTCACATCGTGCAACTCAATCAGGCAGTCGTACACCTTCTCCGGATGTCCGTGCTCTTTCCAGAGCGTGCAGTTGCTATAGGGCAGATTGTCGTCGATGTACATGCCGTCGACGGCGTACTTCTCCAACATCCGCACGTTGCATTCCATGCGGTAGTCGGCAAGGCCGTTGGGCGACGCCAGACATGTGGCCACCATGCTGCAATACGGGTCCATGCCCGCCTTGTAGGCCCCGCCGTAGTTGAACCCCTGCCATTCCGCCCACCGGCCCGCCGCGCGGAGTTCGGCCACCTTCGGCGCGCTGGCGTACATCAGGTCGGCGTTGGCGGTCCAGATGAACAACATGCCCGCGTCGTGGACCGTCTTCAGGACGCGTTCGAACTCTCCCTCGGGTGGACGGGGCTCACCTTGCGTACCCACCCGGTGCATCTGAAACAGCGTGAACCCGAGTTGCGCCACCTCGATGATTTCTTCGTCCGTCGGATAGGGATGCTTCTCGTCACCCGCCCAGATAAACATGCGCAGGTCACGCCAGCGCGGATGCGGCGCCCGGTTGGGCGCGACCGCAAGACCAACACGAAACGTGAAGGCCTCGCCAGCGGGCAGTACGAGCGGTTCTCCGCCGGACTCGATTCGCACGATGTGCTGCGTGAGCGTGACCGATGCGAGGTCTTCCTCCGCCTTCCCCACCTTCAACGATGCCGTCGCCGCGTCGGCTGGGTCGCGATGCGCGCCGCCTCGGTCCGTGAATGCGGCCAACGCTGCCTCGTGCCCGAACACTTCCAGGCAAGATGTCAGCGTCGGCAGATCCACCTTCTCCCCAGCGCCCGGCAACGCGCCTTTGAGACAGTCCATGCCGTTCGTGTCGCGGCGCTTGTGGAGATACTGGCTGAACCGGCCCGTTGCGGGGGTTTCGTAGCGGATTCCCTGGCGAATGGCCAGGTCTTTCGTCGGGCTCAACGTGACTTCGGTGACAACCACGCCGTCGTTGTAAAAGATGTGACGCAAGGTGTAGGGCGTGTGGGCGTTCAACGCGCCCGTTGTCTCGATGACGATTTGGTCCTTGCCCTCAGCGACGACCCGCGTCGTGCCGCCGTCGCGTTCCGACAGCCGTACGCCATCGAATACCAAGTCCGAAGACGCGCTGAGCGCCGCGTCAGTCCGCCCGGCGTGTGTTGCTTTGAGCCCCGTGATCGCACCGGATGTCTTGTTCACGGTGTAACGAAATGTCGGACCTTCGATGACGATACTCGTGTCGGATTGCGCAACACTGAGATCTTCGGACGGAAGCGGCTCGCGGAGGACGTCCTGGATTGTCTTGCTCACGGGTGGCGCGCCCCATGCGGGTCCCATTGCCACGGCCGCGGTTGTCGCAAGCACCACAACGCCAAAGAACCTGCTACTCATGGTCCATCCCCCTCGTCATTGGTTCCGTTCAGAAGCGAGGCATGATTGTGGCGAAAGCCTGAATGTCCTTCAAGTCCCCAATTCTCATTCGCGCGCATGCGTGGCCACAAGGAGCGTCCCGGCTGCGTCAGGTTCGGCGAGTCGATTGCGGTCCGTATCGAA
>JAAEQP010000964.1 GCA_024231375.1 bacterium
CGCCGAACTTGCTCGTGTCACCGAGGAGTTTCTCAAACCCGATCCTCGGGATGGGTCCCATGGTGAGTGCGACAACCGTGACGAGAATGGCCACCGGCTTGAGCCAAGGGGCCGCGTCGTCCAGCCATTTGAGAGCATCTTTCACTGTGCGCGCTCCCCGTTGCGTCGCTGAATCCAGCAGATCACTCCGTCATGAACGTGCTGCGACTACGTTGGATGGAGTGCGGAAGGCGAGCGCGGCGCGGGGGCATGATTCGAGAAGGCGATGCGCAAGCCAATAGAATGTCTGGTTAGCAGCCCCACCCAGTTGTCTAGCGTAGCTTGTTCATAGGTTTCTGTCAACACTTGACAGATTCTGTTGGGTGGAGGTCAAGAGGCTCTCCGCTCAATCGGGAACATGACTGCCCGCTGGCCTTGGGCGCGCGCCATTGAGTCGGTATAATCCGCTTACAGAGGGGCTGTTGAAGAAGTCTCAGCCGTGGCGCGTAGTCCGCGATAAGCGGGGGACAGCCACCCATTGTCGCCCTAAGAAGGGCAATAATGGGACGCAAGAGCTTGGCAGTCCCCGTTTGTCGCTTCTGTTTTCGTGGGCACGCGACTTTTTCAACAGCTCCACAGACCGGTACGTTACCGAAAGGGAGGAGACGGATAGTGTTCAGATTCAACGGCGCGATAGGCGTGGCAATCCTGATGGCGGCGGTCGTGGGATGCGCAACAAGTGCGCAGGGGTTGCCTGAGGCGCTTGATTACGAATTGATTGCGCCGCAGGCCTTTGCCGACGAGGCGGCGGCGCGGGCGGCGTGGGAGCCGATGTACGATTCAGCGCCGTTGTCGGTCGCGACGGTGGGTGGCCGCAAGGCGTTGCGTTGTCCATGCAACTTCGCGGACACCAGTCTGGAACGGGTGTCGTGGGACCTGGACGTGCCGTTGGACTTGGCCGGCGCGATGGGGGTGCAGTTTCGGTTCTACTGCCCGGACTCGTCGCCGGTGTCGACGTTCAACCTCTACTTCCGCAGCGGCGGCGGCTGGTACGCCACGATCTTTGCGCCGGACGGTTCGTCGGGGTGGAGCACGGTCCGCATCACGAAGGGCGACATGGGCATCGAGGGCCAGCCTAAGGGTTGGGGCAGCATCGACCGAATCCGCATCTCGGCGTGGGCCGCGGAACGGCGGAACACGGAATTCTACCTGGCGGACCTGGGCATCCTGGGCGCGGACGCGCAGATCGTGCTTGTTCGCGGCGAATATGCCGCGCGACAGAGCGGAAGCGAGGCACGCAGCATTGAGCAGTTCGCCAAGGCCATGGGACAACGGTTGACCGACTTGGGCTTGGCCTATGTGCCCATGAGCGACATCGACGTGTCGGCGAAGCATCTTGCGGGCAAGAAGTTGCTGATTCTCCCGTACAACCCCGCGTTGCCGCCGGGATTCAGCGAGACCGTGAAAGACTTCGTAGCATCCGGCGGCAAACTGATGTCGTTCTATATGCTCCACCCGGAATTGGGGAGCGTGATTGGGATGAAGCGCGGAACGCACATGAAAGCGCAGTACGACGGGCAGTTTTCGTCGATGCGGACCGTGGACGGCGCGTTGCCGGGGTTGCCCGCGAGCACGGAACAGCGGTCGTGGAACATCTCGACGGCGTCGCCGGTGCCGGGCAGGGCGAAAGTGGCGGCGGTCTGGTGCGATGCGGATGGCAAATCGACGGGCGAACCGGCGGTCATCGTGTCGGACACGACCATCCATATGACCCACGTGATGCTCACGGACGACCCGGGCAACAAACTGCGGATGCTGTTGGCCATGGTGATGCGGTTCGCGCCGGAGTGCGGCCAGGAAGCGGCGGAAAGTCATGTCCGCCGCATCGGGGAAGCGGGCGGCCTTGGTTCCTTCGAGAACCTTGTGGCCTTTGTAAGACGGAACGCGAAGCGCGACGAACCGATGACATGGTTGAAGCAGGCGGACCGGTTGCGAACGGACGCGGCGCGACTGGCGGCGAAGGACGATGTGTTCGGCGCCATGGAGAAAGCGGTGCAGAGCCGGGAGTACGCGTTGCGGGCGTTCTGCGCGGCGCAGAAATCGGAACGGGGCGAACACCGGGCATTCTGGTGCCATGACGCCATGGGTGTGGATGGGATGACGTGGGACGAGGCGGTGAAGACCCTGGCCGACAACGGGTTCACGGCAATCCTGCCGAACATGCTCTGGGGCGGCACGGCCTACTACGAGAGCGATGTGTTGCCGCGGTCGTGGCAGTTGGCGGAGCACGGCGACCAGATTGCCGAGTGTCTGGCGGCCTGCAAGAAGTACGGGGTCGAGTGCCACGTGTGGAAGGTGAACTTCAACATGAGTTCGAAGGCGAAACCCGCCTTCGTGAAACAGATGGTGAATGAGGGCCGCGTCCAAGTGGCACTCGACGGCACGCGTGAGGACACCTGGCTGTGTCCCTCCCATCCCGCGAACCAGCAGTTGGAGATCGATTCCATGGTCGAGGTGGCCATGAAGTACGACGTGGACGGGGTCCATTTCGACTACATCCGGTACCCGGACGACACGCATTGTTTCTGCGCGGGATGCCGGAAACGGTTCGAGGCGTCGCTGGGGCGAAAGGTGAAGAACTGGCCCGCGGACGCGCGCAACGACGAAGCGTTGAAGGCCCGGTGGAACGAATTCCGACGCACCCAGATCACGACGGTCGTGGAAGGCGTACACCGTCGGTTGCGCAAGGATAGGCCCAAGGTGGAGATCTCGGCGGCCGTGTTCCGCAATTGGCCGATTCACCGAGACTCGGTGGCCCAGGACTGGAAGGTCTGGTGCGACAAGGGATACCTGGACTTCGTGTGCCCCATGGACTACGTGCCGCAGAACGGCACCTTCGACAACATGGTGGCGCAGCAGGTGGGATGGGCCGGCGATGTGCCGGTGTATCCGGGCATCGGATTGTCGTGTTGGCCGGACCGCACGGACATCGTGAAGCTCATCCAGCAGATCGAGATCACGCGCAAACACAAGACCGGCGGATTCACCATCTTCAACTACGGCGTGACGGAAGCGGATGTGGTGGTGCCGCAATGCGGGCTTGGCGTGACGCGGTAGGGTACTCCGCTCAGGCCTCCGGTTTGCGCAGAAGGTAGATGGCGAAAAGCGGAACCCGCAGGTTGTCGTCCACGTCGGGGTATGCGGCGATCTGTTCCGCGCTGGGGGTCGGCTCGCGCAGGCCTTCGAGCACGAACCCGGACGCGATGAATCCGTTTATGTACGTCGACAGAGTCCGGTGGACATTCTGCAGTATCTCACCGTGCATCCCCATCTCTCGGATGCTCTCGTCGAAGTAGTTGTCCAGCTTGAAATGGATCTTGGTTCCGTCCTCTTCCTTCAGCCATCCGAATGCCGCGGTGATCATGGGCTGCAAGTTGCACACGACGAAGCGTCCGCCGGGTCTGAGGACGCGGTACGCCGCGCTCAGCGCCGCGTCAAGGTCGGGAATGTCCACCAATGTGACGAAAGACACGGCCAGGTCGAAGGCGGCGTCCGGCATTTGGTCGAGGGTTTGGGCGTCGCCGACGAGATAGGTCTCGTCATCCACGCAATGGGCCTGGGCGTACTCAATGAATTCAGGGCAGATGTCCACACCGGTCACACGGGCGCCGCCTTCCGCCAGCATTCGGCAGAACCGTCCTTCGCCGCAGGCGATGTCGATGACGTCCTTGCCGGTCACGTCGCCGACGGCTTCCAGCATCCACGCGTCCAGGAGGCCGTCGCGGTAGATGTTGCGTCCAGCGGCGGTTTCTTCAATCCACGCTGGCGCAAGCGCACGCCACTGGTTCCGCATCCGGTCGTGGTCGATCATCGTGATTTCCCCCTGGAGTTGAGTTGCCCCGAAGCTGCGCATATCCCTCCCACTATGCGCACTGTAGGGAAGACCGATCACCGTGGCAAATGCGTGACTTCACATCGGCGAGGACCGACGCGCGGACGTGAACCCTTGATCGCCCCGGTTCGTGCCCCTACCATTGCGTGGCATCCCATAGACCAACGAAGTGAGGCACTCCGATGAAACCATCAAGTGAGTCTCTGATGCTACTGGCAGCGGCGCTCATTGTGGCCGCCGGTGGACAGGCCTTGGCCCAGGCGTCCGACTGGACCGACGCGGCGTACTGCATGTCCGACCCGCGCACGCCGTGGCCCTATGAAGAGGGCAACGACGCCATCAACGAGGCAAAGAAGGGGTTCGCCATGGCAGGCGCGACGGTGCATGCCTTTGTGCGCAACACGGCGGACACCCCCGGCGCGCTCGCCGCGTTGACGTGGAACGGGACACCGGTCAAGGACCTACGCCAGGAGCGGTCGGTGGTGTGGTGGCGGTTGCTGCCCGCCGAATTGCCCCCGGGCGAGGTGGGCGAGGTCATCCTGCGGTTGCGTAGGCCGATGGACGGGCCCGGCGCGTTGGGCGTGTCCCTGACGAACGGCCATGCCGTGAAGGTCCCTGTGGCGGCTGAACCGCCAGCGTTTCGCCTGGAATCCGTGGCGTTTGGACCAAACCTGACAGAGGTGTTCCTTTACGTGGAACGCGATGCCCGCCGCGCGCCGTTGCCCGATTCGGTGGTGATGGACACACCCGACGCCCCCGTGCCCGTGAGGTGGTTGAGCGACGCGTGGACGGACCGGCTCCGCGTGGGCGTGGTCGAGTTGCCACAGCCCCTGGGCCTGTGCAGTCGACACACATGGGTCATTCGAGGTGGCGGCGCGACGGTAGGCGCGTCCTTGCGCGCCATCCCCGACCCGGCCGTGTTCGGAACCTATGGCTCGGCCAACTATGCCCGGCAAGCGGAAGCGGGACTGACCAGTTTCTACAGTTTTGCAGGGCTGAATGCCGAGTCGGTCGACAAGGCAGACGAGCACGGCGTCCGCCCGGCGTTCTACATCGGCGGCGGTGAGCCGCCGGAAGACGTGCGCGGCCGCGCCAATGTCTACGGCTACTGCATCAAGGACGAACCGGATTGCCACGACTACAGCGCGGACCAAGACATCCCCATGAGTCAACGCATCGGCACGCTCGCACCGGAGATGGTGGCGCAGGCGACGCGGTGTGAATCCCTCGACCCGGATACGCCAGTGTTGCTCACCCTCAATCTGACCTTCACGCCCGCCAATTACTACACCTACGGGCCTGTCGCCGATATCACGACGCCCGACTGCTATCCCGTGACGGTCGGCAAGTCGCTGGAATTCCTGCGGGACTGCGCGGCCCACGCCAAGCGCGGCACGGCGCCACGAATGATGGGATTCATCTACCAGGGGTCGTGGGAGGAGTTTCTACATCCTGATAGGAAGGAGGCCTACTACAGCAAGGCCACGCTGATCGAGAAAGGATTTGAGGCCTTCCGCGATCCCGATCGCGTGCGGGGCCTTGGCCGGAAGCCGACGCCCGCCGAGGTGCGAATCATGATGCACTACGCGTTGGGGTCCGGCGCGCGAGCGCTGTGGTCGTACATCGACGCTACGGAAGCGTGCGGCGGCCTGGTGTTTCACGGGTCGGACGTGCTGCCTGAAATTTGGGATGCTATCGGCGCAACGAGCAGAGCGATGAACCATGCCCGCGCCGACGTGAACCTTGCA
>JAAEQP010000965.1 GCA_024231375.1 bacterium
GATCGGCACGTGCCGGTACAAGCTGAAGGAGCACCAGCAGGAGGACTTCGAGCGGGTGATCGAGGTGTTCCGCGCCCACGACGTGGGCTACTTCCTGTACAACGGCGGCAACGACTCGATGGACACGGCCCACAAGGTGTCGGTCATTGCCAATGAACAGGGACTGGACCTGGTGGCCGTGGGCGTGCCGAAGACCATTGACAACGACGTGGGCGATTCTGAGTTCAAGTTGATCGACCACACGCCGGGATACGGCAGCGTGGCGCGGTACTGGATGGGTGTCGTGCAGAATGCCAACGAGGAGAACGCGGGGTCCTGTCCGGCGGATCCAGTGCTGGTGTTGCAGGCGATGGGCCGGAAGATCGGGTTCATCCCGGCGGCCGCGCGACTGGCGGACCCGAAACGCGAGATGCCCTTGCAGATCTACATGGCAGAGTCGGGGGTGACGGCCGAAGAGATGTGCGACAACGTGAGCGACCAACTCAAGAAAGGCGGCCGGTGCATCGTGGTCGTCAGCGAGGGGTTCGATGTGGGCGACCTGGGATTCACCAAGGACGGCTTCGGCCATGCCCAGTTCAGCGCATCGAAGACGACCGTGGCCCAGCAGGTCGTGACCATGCTCAACGAGAAAGGTTTGCCCGTGCCGGGCAACGCGCGCGGCCAGGTGTCGGGCACGGATCAGCGCGATACGTGCTGCTACGCTTCGGTGGTGGATCTGGATGAGGCCTACAAGGTGGGACAGAAGGCGGCGCTGATCGCGGAATCGGCCGAGAACGGCTGGATGTCGACGATTCTGCGCGATCCGGGCCCCATCTACAACGTGCGGTACGACAAGGTGCCGCTGGATAAGGTGGCGAACTCGGAGCGCGAGTTCCCGAAGGCGTGGTTGTCGGACAACAAGATCGATGTGACGGACGCGTTCGTCGACTACGCGAAACCACTCATCGGCGAAGACTGGGCCAGCGTGCCGGTCATCAACGGTCGCCAGCGGTTCACGCGGTTCAAACCCATCTTCGCAGACAAGAAGCTTCCCGAATACACGCTGGAAGCCCTGCGGAAGTAGCGCAGACGACAACGCATGTAGCAAGATCGCCCGGTGGAATACGCCTCACTGACGAAAGGCGCTTCCGCCGGGCGCTTTTCTTACTCGGTGCGGTGGAGGGGTGCGCTTCGATGAGCCGCGAGCCTCCGCGAAAGGGCAAGAAACGCGGCCCCCGCGAAGGCGTAACAGGCCAGACCTGCCCAGAGGGACGTAGAGATACCCGCCCAGAGGGCGATGACCACCGCGATTACGGAGGCACACACGGAGGTGGCGCCGTTGATGGCCCACAGCCAAGGGGTGAGGTCATCCCGACCCAGAGCCGAGGCCATCCCGACACCAATCGGAAACGCCATGCCCATGAAGAACCCGACGGGAGCCAGCGTGCCGATTGCGACGAGAATCCGTACCGGGGTTCCGGTATGCCGCAGGGCACTGTGCAGCCCCGGGGACAAGGCGCCGTAGAGAAGGACGGCGATGACAAGTCCGGTTAGGGCTATGGCAGCGGCGCGCAGGGTGCGTCCTTCGGACGGGGCAGGGCTCACGAAACTCCCAACGCCGCTCGACAGCAGGATGGTGAACAAGACGACCGAGAGTCCGTAGGTTGGGTGACCGAGAAAGACGATCAGGCGCTGCATCTGAGAGATCTCGACGAGCATGAAACCCAGACCGATCGCCGCGAAATAGACGAGGAACGGCATGTTGGCTCGCAGAAGCGGACGATCCTTCGCCAGGGCAAAGGGCGCCACGGTGAGGAGTAGGGTTAGAGCCAGCACAATAGAGGCGAGGACCACCAGGGTGAAAACCGCCTTCAGGTTGGGGGCAAGGGCGGTGCCATGTTTGGTGAGGTTCTCCCCTCCCGCCAGCAGATCCCCGATGCGTATCATGTTGAAGAAGAACGGTTGATTGTCGGTGGGCGGACTGATATCCAGTTGGAGTTCCGCGCTAGCCTGCTCAACACCACGGCCTGAGACCAGCAGGCTCCAGGTGGAATCCGCGGCGCCACGCGGGCTGGCAACGATGTGGTAGTCCAAGTCACCCGCCAGGCCCTCGATGGTATCGATATCCGACTCGGAGAACGGACTCTTGCTGACAAGGAGGGTGCCGACGCCGTTCCTGCACAGGGCCGTGAGCTTGTCTTGCGGGATGTAGGCTACGATGATGTTGTTCTCGGGATTCTCGATGCCGAGGCCCCTCAGAGCGGAAGCCGCCAGCGCGGCCGTCCGATACATCTCCGCGGGGCTCCCCTCCGTGTACCAACGCGAGACGGACAGGACACCCCGGTCCGTCAGGCGATCAAAGAACACGTCGAACGCTTCGCGGGTGTACAAGGTGTTCTCCGCGAGCACAAAGGCCCCGGCGGCCGTGGCGGCCCACGTGTCGATGAGGGAGATCTGGACGATGTCGAAGGTCTTGTCCGAGCGGGCCAAGTAGCTTCTTGCCTCGTCGTTCACGAACTCTACGTCGGGGTGTTGATCCAGATGGCCGGAGAAGTCACCGAACGTCCCGTTCAGCGTGTCGATGATGACACCGTTGATCTCGGCACCGACCACGCTCCGTTGCCCGGACACGAGGGCGGAAAGGATATCCCTGCCGCCGCCTGTTCCTATCACGAACACGTCGGCGTCATGGCGAATCCGGTGGCAGAGGTTGGTGACGTCCCAGTTGAGATACTCGTGAGCCGACAGGTCACCATCGAAACCGGCAAGGAACGTGCCCGCGCGCGCGTCGATTGTGAGTCCCAATCCCCGCACTGTGACATCCGTCAGGTGGCGTGTGCTGATTCCCCAGGCGAAAGGGCGGTGCAGTGTGTAGGGGTCTCCATCTACAACGATTCGAGAGAGAGAATTCCATCTAACGTGGAGCGGGCGTCTCGTCTCTTGGTTGCCCTTGATCCACAAGAGCCGCAACTGGGAGTCGTTTGCCTGATACCTCAGCGTATTGGAGATCGCGGAGGCGGCCAGAACAACAGTGAGCACCGCGGTAGCGTATTTCCATCCCCGCGCGGGCAACCGGACTGAGAACGAGAAAGCCGACAATGCGGCGAGAGCACCGACGAACACCACGGCCGTCGGGCCGTCCGTGATCCGCAAGAGTTGGATGAATAGGATGCAACCAAGGGCAGCACCAGCGAGATCGGCGGCATAGAGCTTGCCGACCCGGCTGGGGAATCCAGTCAGGACCAGGCAGATGCAGATGCCACTGAACACGAAGGGAACCGTGATCATGGCATAGTTGAGCACCAGCGAGTACGCGCCGAGGATGGATCGCTCGTCCACGATGGGGATGACCATGTGGGCGAGGAAGGAGAGAACGCAACTGATCGCGAACCCGAACGCGTACTGAGTGAGGCGCTCGTGGATCCTCTCCCGGCGGAAGTGCCGCGGGAGGAAGTAGACGAGGATCGCGCCGAAAGCCATGCCGAACATGGCCACCGATATGGCCATGAACGCGAAGTGGTACCACATCGTGACGCTGAAAACCCGCGTCAGGAGGGTCTCGTACATCAACGTACTCAAGGCGATGAGGAACACGCCGATGTAGAGCCTGACGGGCGCCCGTCGGTCTGAGTCCGCCATTCTGAGAAGATCCTCCCTGCGCCATCTCGTCACGGCGCGTCCTCAACTCATGTCCTTCGGGAACTGGGGCCGCCCATTCCTCTGTTCGTGAACCCCTCAGAGCCCAAACCGAGGACGAAAACACAACGAGGCGCGGACGAGGAGGACCTGCGGCGTTAACCCCAATCTCACCCAATGAAGAATGTAAAATGTAGCAGAAATCCCTCGATTCGTTCAAGACACCGGGCGAGCCCGGAGCCCGGTTTCCTCACACAGACCGGTCCTATTCGGCGGTGCATTCGGCCACATTCGGTTGCCGCGGCGTGGCGGACGCGTTCCAGACAGCTCCGAGCAGGATGAAGCCAAGCGCGGCCGCAATGGTCGTGAGAGATAGGACGATCCCCGCATAGACGCGCACCGATCGGAATCGGAACGATACTTCGTGGACACCAGGACCAAGTTGGACAGCCTTGAACCCGTTGTCAGCGAGTAGAAGATCGCCCGGATGGCCATCCACCTCAACGTGCCAGCCCGGATACATCGCATCGGTGAGAAGTAGGATCCGATGGCTGGGGAGCGGGCCGACCCGGAGATCAACGGTGTTGGCGGTTCGACGCAGAATACGGATCAGTCCGCCTTCGTCGTTCCGGTCGCTCAAGGCGTGGCAGTCGTGGAAGCGGATCCGGCCCTCAGGCTGGGCGAAGGTGATCGTCAATCGCGCGTGAAGGGTCTCGAAGTCTGGCAAGGGAAACTCAAGCGTGGACTCACCTCGCCGGATCTGAGCCGTCGCCAAAGGCACACGGGCACCCGTTGCCCCGTCGTGCGCCGTCGCTTCCACCTGTCCTTCGCAGTCGGACGTGTAGGGCAGCACAAGACTGGAATGCAGTGGCGGCAGGCTTATGGCCGGCAAGTCGAAGACTAGCGGGGTGGCGTTCTCGGGACCTCCTCGGCGGCACGCGTCCAGCGCATCCGCAACATGCTCGTCGGAAAGGGGCGTCCTGACGGAGGCCTTCGAGATGCCAGTATTCGGAAGCGATGCTCTCTCGATTCGGGGCACGTCGAGGTCCGTTGCCTCGGTGACGAATACCGTTGTGGCGGAAGGGAAGAGCGCGTCCTTCGGGGGGAGGTTTCCCTCAACGTAGTGCCTGGCCAACCAGAAGGGCCTCTTGAAGACGAGGTGCCACCGATGATTCGCCGCGGCCGATTCCCCGGCGAAGGCCCGTGCATACGTTGCCTCGAGGGCAGGATGAACCAACGTGTCGTAGGTGGAAGCGATCTGGAGCGGATCATTGCCGTTGATAGCGGCGCGCAACTTGTACATGGCCTTGTTGCACGCGGGAAATGCCTCCACGCCGCGCCGGTTGTCGTCCCAGAAGACAGGTGTTTCGCGCAATTCTTCAAGTGAACCGGTGAACGGGTGTTCCGGCGATTGAATCAGGTTTGCACGTGGGCTGAAGAGATACGGAACGAAGCGCGCATGCCAGGTGAGAAGATCGGCGATAACCAGCGCGGCCAGAAGGGGAGCCCAAAGCCTCGCCTTTGGCAGGCGTAGCGCGAGGACGACCGCAACCAGGGCAACACCGGGAATCGCGAGGTTTTCGGCGCGCGGAGGCAGGATTGCCGATTCGGATCGGGCGACGACGGCGATGGCGCCGAGAAACGCGGCCGCAATGGCGATGGTCGTCGCGGCCTTGTGTGTCGCTTGGCCTGAGGAACGCGTGACGGCATCGATGCCGAACGCCGCCAGCATGCCTAGGGGAAACGCCAGGAACAGCCACGCGTACATCGGTGAACTGAACGAAAAAGGCGAAGCGTGATCAAGCAAGGTCGAAACAGGGAATGGCGGTCCCAATCCACAATCCAGGATGACAAGGAAGACGAAGGCGTAGGGCAACGCGTCTCTCATGGAAGGAGAATCGCCGTTCCCTCGGGTACCGGCTGATGTGGTTGCGCCCATGCCCGCGACCGGGGTCCTGCTTCGAGCGAAAGAACTCAGCATGCCGACCAGTGCCAACACCGCGACGATGACGCCCGCACCCGTGATTCGGGCGTTCTCGGTGGTACGCGGAAGCACCAGTACACTCTCCAGCATGTCGTGGGGCGATATCGAGTGGTCTCCCTCGAAGTGTTCCACATACCCGGAACCCATCGCTCGTGTACTCAGAGCACCGAACTGCTGCGCGGAGAACAGTAGCGGTGCCGCTGTCAGTACGGCGATCGCGAACAGCGAACCAAGGACGAGTGTGGCGCGTCTCAGACCGTCGTAACGGCTGGGTGGGGACGCATCCCCTTGGGTTGCACGATTCCTCCCCGGCATAGGGATGCAATTGAAGAGCACGTAGCAGACCACAATGAGCGCGATGTAGATGAAGAACTGAGGGTTGCCGCCCAACACCACCATGCCATAGAGCAGTCCAGCGCCCGCCGCCAGTCGTAGGCGCAGACCGGTTCCGTCCGTCTTCATGGCGACCCGCACCAGGAGAATCAAGAACGGAAGCCAGCACACGATCATTGGCCATATGGGGGTCGTAATCGTCCTCCGAACGAACCCGGAACTGAACATGAACGCGAAGGCGGCCACCATGGAGGCAGGGGAACTCAGGCGGTGATGACGCGCGAGGCAGAACATCCCGTAGCCTGCGAGCAGCACATGGATCGCCGTCAGCAGGGCGAAGCCAATATGGGTCTTGAGAGGCGTGGGCGAAACGGTGAGGAGACTGCGCACGAGATTGGGCGGGTAGAACAGTTGCACCTGCGGATTGGCGGCGAGCGGTGTACCGCAGAAGATCAGCGGGTTCCAGAGAGGCAGTTCGCCATTGTGTATGCTGTGATCGATGAGAACCTGGTTGGGACCGAAGAGCCACCACGAGTCCCAGCAACCGACAAACCGCGGCGTGTCGAGCGCGCCGATCACATGCCAGTACACACCGCAGAAACTCAACACAAGCAGCAGGACGCAGAGCAAATGCGTGGCGACGCGACGTGTCGCCCCCCCCACTCCCGTTCTCTTCTTCATGGCATGTGAAAGCGTAGCAATCCCCCCATGGAATACCCTCGTGAGGGCCACGTACTCGGTCTTGCGGGCCGTCCGTAAACGCGGTTCGAAGAATAGTCCGGGCGGATTTCGTTGTCAACAACATGCGCAAGACGCGCCTGGAGGCATCGGGAGCGCCTGCGGTCCGCCATACCGCTATCCGGACAGCGCAACTTCCCGATCAATGAGACGCGCGTGAAGTCTGGAAGCCTGGAGGCAGAATGCTTCGAGGCGGGCTTCAATGAGTTGAGGGAAGGCGTTCCCGTCGGTTTCGATGGCCAGGAACGGGAACCGACGATCCTCGTTGAGTATGGGTTTGAGGGCGTCGCCAACGTGCCCATTCATTGACCGAAGCTCTCCGGTCGTGAATGTCTCGTTCAGGATGGCCTCCGCGACGCGTGTCGGCATACAACCGAACGGCCCGATAGCGATGACGCCACATGACGGACGCAGGATCTCGTGAAACGCGGAACCCACGGTCAGGATGGCCTCACCCGTGAGCCGCGGCGAGACGAACCGGCTCCCTGCGTCCATTGTTGGTTCCACCTGCGCTTCTTCCCTGTAGAACAGACCGCACGGGGCCAATCTGTGGTGCACGGCCCGGTCGAGGTAGTTCTGAACCCACTCGCGCTTGCGGAATCCAAATGTCGCTGCGGGCGACTCGATTCCGTGTCTTGTAAGCCAATTGAGGTACTTGAGCCATTCGCCGGTCTGGGACGTGCGCACGATGAATCCCAGGTCTCCGAGCCGTTCGATGAGGCCCTGTAGCGAGAGCGGATCGCGTCGGACGTAGATTTCGCCCACGAGTGAAAGCTTGGGGATCTCGTCATAGGGGCGTTTCAACCGTATCGTTGAGAGCCTGCGGGCGCTTCGGGACAGTTGCCGCGCGACCGAGGGCCATCCCCGTCCCATCACGCGCAGGAGGGCCTGATGCTCGGCGTCGAGTACCGCCAAGGCGTGGTCGCGGTCTTCGGCGGCCGCTAGGATCGTGGACCACATTTCGTCAAACAGGTCGCCGATCACAATGGCGCGCCATGCTGCCATGGCGAACCGGTTGCCCAGTCCGCCGTATCCGTCCGTCGTCGTGAGTGACAGAATGGCCATGTTCGGGATCTTGCGTGCCTCGATGAGACGTTGTGTAAACACCCGGTACTGTCCGAAGCGGCAAGGACCGTCGGTGCTCGCCATGAAGTAGACGGTTATCTCGCGGTCCGGGCGGTCCCGGGCGCATGCGAGGAGCGATCCGGTCGTGGTTTGTAGAGGAAGGCATTCCTTGCACGACGAATTGCCTCGACCGATCTTGAGGACTTCTTCGTCGGCGGGCGGAAGTGCGACGGCCCGTATTCCGCGCCGTAGGAAGGCACCCGCAAGAAGTGGAGTGCCGTATTTCCCCATGGCGGGTACGACGACACGAACCCGGTGGTGGTCAAGGGGCACCCAGTCACCGTCCGAGGTGCGAATCCCCTGGCGGCGGGAGCGCGGTTCCACTTGAGCAGGGCGGAATCCATTGTCTGCCGCGGACACCTCCATCCGTTCGTCGCGATCCCGATAGTGCCCCACGATGTCGAGGAACGCCTCGATCCGGGTTTCAATACCGGCATCGGCCGTATGGTTGTCCAATTCCAGTGTCAGCGACGGTTTGCGCCCCATGATGTCTCGAACGTAGCCGAGCAGGAACGAATCGGGTCCACAGGAGAAATTGGTGATGTACGTGCCGAAAAGCTGGGGATGGCGCTTGGTGAACTGGGCCGCCTTGAGAATCTGCCGTCCTTGGGCCCAGTACATGTTGTGGTTGCCGGTGAGTTCCTCGGCATCCAGCGGCAGCATGTCACACGGAATTACCGTGACGCCGCGTGTGGCAAGTTTGTCGGGGATTCCCTTGTTCGCGTCCGACGAAAATGCGTTGTAGGGTCTACCGAACAGCACGACACCTCGCTTGGTGGGGTCGCGCTCAAGTTCCCGGATCGCCCTGGCGCCCACTTTTCGGAGGTCCGCGAAGTAGCGTTCTTGAGTTTGCCACGCTTCGCGGAAGGCGGTATCGACCGTTGCTTCGGTGGCCCCCAACTGACGCCCCACTTCGATGAATGCGGGCCGGTTTGTGGGGAAGTCTTCCGACAGGTCCAGGAACGGCGTGAGGCACCGATCCGGCCCGAGGTCCGCGAACGCAGTCTTGAGATAGTACGGCTCTCCCTGCACAAAGACACAGGTGCATGAAGTGGCGTGGGTGTTGTCCCTGGGCAGGCCTCGCACGTGAGGAAGGAAGACGAAGTCCGGCGACATCTTGAGCAAGTCCGCCGCATAGCCGTGGGCCATCTCCGCGGGATAGCAGAACGCAGCGCCCTGTTTCTCGACCCCTTCCTGGCTCATCGTCTCGGGAAGGACCACGCGACATCCCAAGCGTTGGAAGAAGCTGGCGAAGAATGGGTAGTACGTGTGCATGAGAAACGAACGATTGAAACCGACTGTGACACAGGCCGTCTCGTCGGCGCGGACGACGGCAGGTGGGCGGAACGTCCTTCGCTCCCGGTAGGCGGCGAGATTGGCGCCCTTGCTGGTATCGGTGCTGCCCTGGATGATGTTGTCGAAGCGGTTGCAGATGCCGCCGAAGGGGTAGGTCTGGCCGTCGATCTCGACCTGTGCAACGATACACTTGCGATCGCACCCGTCGCATGTGAAGGATTCTAGGTAGTTCAGTTCACGGCGGCCGAGGGCGTCGAGGTCGAACCGGTCCGACTCCAGCAAATCCTGATCGATACGGTTGTGGACTTCCAAGGCTACGCCGAAAGCGCCCATGAGCCCCGGTTCCGGAGGTACGACAATGTCTTTGCCGGTCAGGGCGGCCATTGCGGCGGGGACGGCGTGGTTGTAGCACACGCCCCCCTGCATGAAGACCTTCCGGCCCACGGGACGATTCGCCTTCACGCGGTTCGCGTAGTTCATGCACACCGAGTACACGAGACCGGCAACGACATCGGCGACGGGGATCCCCTCCTGCGCGGCCCGTTTGATGTCCGAACCGATGAATGCGGCACATTGGTCGTTGAAATTCGGCGGCCGGCTGCCTTCGTAGGCGGTCGCGCCGATCTCGGTGACTTCGATGCCGAGACTCTCTTTGGCGGCTTCTTCGAGGAACGACCCGGTGCCGGCGCTGCACGCTTCGTTCATGGCGTAATCGCTCGCGACGCCGTTGGTGATATGGGTGTACTTGGCGTCCTGCCCGCCGATTTCGAAGATGGTGTCTACTCCCGCATCGAAATGGAGAGCGCCCGTGGCATGGGCGATGATCTCGTTGATGACGCCGCGCGTCATGCCGTGAAGTCCCGCGATCTGTCGCCCGGAACCCGTGACCCCCAGCCCCTCGATGTGGATGGGGACGGTGAGCTGGCCAGCGAGACTGCGGTAGACGTCTCGGGACGCGCCGACAGGATCGCCGTTGGTTCGCAGATACTCCGCGGCGAGGACGGCCTTATCGGATCGACGCATGACGACGCCTTTGGTCGTCGTGGATCCCACGTCGAGCCCGACAATGGTATGGTCGCCCGGAGAGGCTGAGCCACGTTCATGGTGGACGAACCGGACGCGTTCGCGGGACTCGGACAGGGGGCGGAGGAACGCGAAGGTATGGCCGTGGGGAGCGAAAAACTCGTCGACCGAGGTGACGGGCCGGGTTGGGCGATCAAGAGCCCACAATCCCGCCCCTAACGCCTCGAAGCAGGCGGCCTGTTCGGGTATGTGGACGGCTTCCAGTTCCTGTCTGAGGAAGTGGACCATCCATCGGTTGTTCGCGCATCCGCCCACGAGCATGACAGGGCCTTCCGGGAGTTTTCTGACGAGTTCCACGACCTTGCCGGCCATCATGCGCGCGAGACCCGCCACGACCTCCGGCTTGCGTGTGCCCTTGTTAAGAGCATGGGTGCAGTCGCTCTTGCAGAAGACCGAGCAACGTCCCGAGACCTTGTGAATGGTCTCGGGTAGTGTCATTCCACCCACCTTTGCCGGCCCGGTTCCCATCCGCCGGAGTTGTTGCAGGAAGAACTCTCCCGTGCCCGAAGCGCATTTGTTCCCCGTGTGGATTCCCTGAATCCGCCCGTGGTCATCTAGATGGTAGGCAATGAAGGTTTCGCCGCCAACACTGACGACGACTCGGTAGGGATGGCCGCCGGGAAGCACGTGACGGACCGCGAGTTCGAGAGCTTCCGGCTCCGACAATGTTGAGGCCCGGAGCAGATGCCGGAACTTCCGGCCCGTGACAGCCACATGCAGACCGTCTAAGTCCCCCACTTCCCCCAGGAGGGCTCGAATACGGTCGCGCGGGGATCCTTCATGGGACTGGGTTCGACGCAGAACAACGCGGCACGTCTCTCCCTCACGGCGAAGACGAACGACGCTCGCCGTGGACGCACCCAGGCAGATCCCCAGTGCCTCCTCCATTTCCGCGCCACCTCCCTATCGGATTGGACAGTCTTCGTCTCAGTAGTATAGCGCACAATTGGGTGAGTGGAGCGAATGTATTCTGGGGAAACGAATACGCGAGATCGAGGAATGGTCAGAGAGACTGCACCAAACGGAACGCCCCAGGCCCTCCCATAGCAGGAGAGCCCGGGGCGGTATGGTGATCGGCGGTTGGCTAGACGACTTCGGGGACTTCGAAGCCCTTGCGATACTTGCGGGTCAGCATGGCGTTGGCTTCGTCGTCGTCGATGGCCATTTCGGTTTCCGGGTCGATCTTCAGCACGCGGTCGAGACGGGCCGAGGCCAGACCGTAGTGGGCCAGCGCCGAGGACAGGTGGCCCTCCTCAGCCGGGGCGTTCAACTCATCCATCTTGCGGCTGCGCACGACATCGATGAAATTCTGGTAGTGGCTGGCGCCCTGCTTGCCTTCCTTCACCATCTTGTCGTCCTTGTCGTAGAAGGCGTAGTGGCTGTAGCTGTCGATGACGAGATAGCCCTTCTCGCCGTAGAACAGGATGCCGACCTTGGCGTTCATCTCGTCGTTGGTGGCCCAGGGACGGACCTCGAAGGTCATCATCTTGTCTTTGCCGTCGGGGCCCTTGAACATGAACGAGCTCGAGGTCACGTTGTACACGGTCTTGGCGTCGTCCCACAGGAACATGCCGCCCATGGACGCGACCTTGTACGGATGCTCCACGCCCAAGCCCCAACGGGCCACGTCCAACTGATGGACGCCTTGGTTGCCGATATCGCCGTTGCCATAGTCCCAGACCCAGTGCCAGTTGTAATGCACCAGCAGGCCCTTGCCGTTCTCGTCGACGATGAAGGGGCGGTCTTCGACGGGGCCCTGCCACAGCGGCCAGTCGAGATGCGCGGGCGGGGTGCCGGGCTTGCCCTTTCCGATGTCGCCGCGCCAGCGGTAGCAGAGGCCGCGGGCCATATACACTTCGCCAAGGATGCCCTGATGCAGCAGGTCGATGGCTTCGCGGATGCTGGGATTGGACCGGATCTGCGTTCCGTGCTGGACAACGCACTCGTACTTCGCGGCGGCTTCAGCGAGTTTGCGTCCTTCGAATACATTGTGAGAGATGGGCTTCTCGACGTAGACATCCTTGCCGGCCTGGCAGGCCCAGATGGCGCCGAGGGAGTGCCAATGGTTGGGGGTAGCCAGGCTGACGGCATCGATGGACTTGTCTTCGAGCACCTTGCGAATGTCGGTCTCGACTTTGGGTTCGGGGCGCTTGCGTTTGGTGAAGAACTCTTCCACGCGCGGCTTGAACAGGCTGCTGTCAACGTCGCAGATCGTGGTGACCTCGGCGTCCTTGACCGCGGCATACCCGCCCAGATGGCTCTTGCCGCGACCATTGAGTCCGGCCACGGCGATATTGATGCGGTCGTTGGCGCCGTAGACCTTGCCACTGGCCATGGTGCCGCCCACGATGACGGCCGACGCGCTGCTTCCCAGAAAGTTCCTGCGATTCATACTCATAGTCCTCTTACCCATATGTTGTGTGCCACGTTCAGCGCAGAAACGAAGCAGACGCCGCGTGATCCACGTGACTGCGCTCTGTCGGCCACCGAGCCGGTCTCCAAGTGGGAGGCTGAGGAGTGACCTTTCGGGACGGCATTGCCGAAGGCCCGAATCTGGTGTTGTAGGCACCTTAACGTACTCAAATAAGCATAGCGCGAAGCGCCGCGCAACTCAAGGCGTCGATTGACTTTCCGGTGGGACCGGGATATCCTAGCGCCTCTGGGGGAATTCTAGGGGTCGGTAGAAGAGGTGAAAGGATCTATTGCTATGCGCTTGCTCCCTAACGTGTCGATGTGTGCCGTCTTGGTGGTTGGAGCCCTGTGCCTTTGCGGTTGCCCTCGCAGTGCTCAGTACGAGTACAACGGACACGGATACGACTTGGTCTACGTGTCTAGCGGCATTACTTGGACAGAGGCCCAAGCTGCAGCGGCCTCGCGGTCGGTGGGTCTCCCGCGCAAGCAGGGCTATCTCGCCAGCATTACAAGCAGCGCCGAGAATGATTGGGTGGTCAACCAGTTCCTAGCCTCAGGGGATGTGGGTCACGTGCTCGTTGGCGGGTACCAGACCGCCGACAGCGGATGCCCGGGTTGTAGTTGGAACTGGGACAGTGGCGAGGTGTGGAGTTATGACCATTTCATGGGAAATGAGCCTGACGATACTGACTACTCCGAAAATGACGAGGAAAACTACCTGGGCATTGGCGGCGTGACGGGCGTCTGGGAGGACACCGGCAACCAACTCTGGGAAGAGAGTTCGCTTCACTACTACTACCTGGTCGAGTACGATTGATAGGGCTCGGCACGTCGTGCCCGCCGTCTCCTGACCGGGACGCTTCCTAGGACCGAATGGCAACCAGGCGGGCCTCCTTCCTTGCGTGTGCATGCTAGTGGCACGGCACGCTGGGCAACGGGAAATCCCTGCCCGCCTTGTGCTATACTCTCCACGTTTGCGCAAGGCAACCGGGGTTGTCCCAAATAGGGAATCGGTGCCCGAGGAACATGTGGGCAATCTGTTAACCGACTGCGGTTGAAGGAGATGAAGAGCAATGGCTGAGATGGATATTGGACTGATTGGTCTTGCCGTGATGGGCGAGAACCTCGTTCTTAATATGGAGAGCAAGGGGTTTGGCGTGGCGGTCTTCAACCGCACGGTCGAGAAGGTGGACAAGTTCGTCAACGGACGCGGCGCCGACAAGAATATCGTCGGTTGCCACTCCATCGAAGAACTCGCCGCGAACCTCAAACGGCCCCGCAAGGTGATGCTCTTGGTCAAGGCGGGCCAAGCCGTGGACGCGTTCATCGACAAGCTGATCCCCCACCTCGAAGAGGGCGACATCATCATCGACGGCGGCAACAGCCATTTCCCGGACACCATCCGCCGGACGGAATACGTGGAGAGCAAGGGCCTGCTGTACATCGGCACGGGCGTGTCGGGCGGCGAAGAAGGCGCGTTGAAGGGCCCGTCCATGATGCCGGGCGGTTCGCCGGCGGCGTGGCCCGCGGTGAAGGACATCTTCCAGGCGACGTGCGCTCAGACCGATGCGGGCGAGCCCTGTTGCGACTGGGTCGGCGAAGGCGGCGCGGGCCACTTCGTGAAGATGGTTCACAACGGTATCGAATACGGCGACATGCAGATGATCTGCGAGACCTACCAGCTCATGAAGGACGGTCTGGGCATGTCGAACGACGAGATGCACCAGGTATTCACGGAATGGAACGCGGGCGAGCTCGATTCCTATCTCATTGAAATCACGCGCGACATCCTTGGATACAAGGACGAAGATGGCAACGAAACGGTCGACCTGATTCTCGACACGGCCGGTCAGAAGGGCACGGGCAAATGGACCGCCATCGCAGCGTTGGACGAGGGCCAGCCCCTGACGCTGATCGGCGAAGCAGTATTCGCGCGGTGCCTGTCGGCCATCAAAGACGAGCGCGTCGAGGCATCGAAGGTGCTCAAGGGCGAGACCGCGGCGTTTGACGGCGACAAGAAGGCCTTCGTGGATGACCTCCGTCAGGCCTTGTACGCGTCGAAGATCGTCAGCTACGCGCAGGGCTACCAACTCATGCGCGCGGCCGCGGAAAGCTACGGCTGGAACCTGAATTACGGCGGCATCGCGCTCATGTGGCGTGGCGGCTGCATCATCCGGTCCGTGTTCCTTGGCAAGATCAAGGAAGCCTTCGACACGAATCCGGATCTCGTGAACCTGTTGCTCGACCCGTTCTTCGCGGACGCGGTGCAGAAGGCGCAGACCGCGTGGCGTCGCGTGATTACGTCGGCCGTGAACATGGGCATCCCTGCCCCGGCGTTGAGCACGGCCCTCGCCTACTTCGACGGCTACCGCAACGAGCGGCTTCCGGCCAACCTGTTGCAGGCGCAGCGCGACTACTTCGGCGCTCACACCTACGAGCGCGTCGACAAGCCGCGGGGCGAATATTTCCACACGAATTGGACCGGCCGCGGCGGCGACACGGCTGCTTCGACCTACGTCGTATAGGTCGTCGGTTATTGTTGATATGGAAGGGCGCCGCGCTTCAGAGGAAGCACGGCGCC
>JAAEQP010000966.1 GCA_024231375.1 bacterium
GCCTGCGTTTATCGCCCTCGGCGAGTACCGGCCCAACGCCGAACAGCCCATCTGGTTCAGTGAGTCCAAAGAGTTCATGGACAACGACGGCTCCGGCATCGGACCTCTGAAACGCATCGATATCGGTGTGTACCCGAGCGTCACCAAACGAAACGGTGAATTCGTCCTGTGGCATCCTGAGCGGAAGTTCTTTCTCTTGGGCAAGACGATCACCGGCGAATGGTTGTCCGATCTGGCGGTCCCGGCCGAATGAAGTAGAACAAAACGGGCCGCGGCTGGGACGAATTCAGCCGCGGCCCGACTATGCTCACTAGCGGTCCTCGCTCAGCTTAATCACTCGAACAGTTCTTTGTAGTCTTGGCAAGGTTCCATAGTGCTGTCGACGCAGAAACTCCACGGCCGCGACGCGCTCCTCCGGCGGGCGGCTCAGCCAATAGGCCAAGTCATCCGCGGCAGACGATTCCGTCAGGGAACGTTTCTTCATCACCGTCTTGTCCATGGGCATATCATACCACAACGCGCACGGCTGGCCTGAAGGCAGGGCCGCGCGCAGATCGATGGGAAGCCCTGCCGCCTGACGCTCACGAATCCTCCGGTTTGGCTTTGGAACGCACGCTATAGTACCGTGGGCGTCGGTGTGGTAGTCTGCGCGGGACGGTCGCGGTCAGACCGGCTTGGGAGGAAGTCCGATGAACTGGAAGTCTGTCGTCGTGTCGTTGCTTGTTGCCGTCACGTGGGGCGCGGCGTCCGTTGCCCAGCCTACAATTGACGTCCGGTGCGTCGGACCAACCGTCCGCATACGCCCAACCGGGGATATCGACGGTGGGTCCGCTGCCGAACTGTACTGCGCCCGAAACGAAACCGAGTCGTTCCAAGTCGTCGTGACGGCGCGCGACGGCAATCTCGCCCGCGTGACCGCTTCGATGAGTCCCCTTCGCGCCGGGGACGGCGCCGAGATTCCTGCCGATGCCGTCACCTTCTTCCGTGAGGTATTCGTACCGGTCCGCTATTCCGCGCCGAGAGCAACCTGCGCGCCCGGGCTTATCCCCGACCCGTTGGTTCCGTTCGTCAACCCCTACACCGGTGAAGCGATTTCGCACCCGACCACGCAGACACGGCAGGAAGGGTTGCGGTTCGGAGGAGCGGGGTTCGATGTGTGGCAGGACCAGCATCAGCCGCTCTGGATCGACATCGCCGTGCCCAGCGATGCCGCGCCTGGCGACTACGCCGCAACGCTGACCATCGGCGCGGATGGCGCCAAAGCGGTGGAAGTCCCCGTGTCGCTTCACGTGTGGAATTTCGTCCTGCCTGATGGCCCTACTCATGAGAACCATTTCGGTGGGTTCTCGCGTGTCGCCGACTACCTGGGCCTCAAGCGCGACAGTGAGGAATTCCTGCCCATCGAAGATCGGTATTCCGCCATGCTGGCCGCCCACCGGCTCAACCCGCCGTTGCCCCATTCCATGCTGCCGCCACCCGGCGAGGACGGCGTTGTTGTGGTGAGCGACGACCTGGACGCGCGTATCACGGCGTTCGTCGATGCGTATCACCTCACCAACATCGATGTGCCGAGGGCGCCCTTCGGCGACATTCTCGGCGCGAACCGCGACAAGGCCAAGCGTTTCTATCAGAGTTGGTACGCTTACCTTGAGAAGAAGGGGTGGGCCAAGGGCGCGTACCTCTACATGCTCGACGAACCCAACGACCCGGAGGCCTACGAGAAGGTGAGGCAATTGGGCGCTCTCGCGGCCGAAGCCGAACCAAGATTGCGTCGGCTTGTGGTCGAGCAACCGTACACGCAGAACCCGGAGTGGGGGACCCTCGACGGGTCCATCGACATCTGGTGCCCCTTGTTCGGATTTGTCCACGAGCCAAGCGTCCAGCGCGTCCAGGCCCAAGGCGACGAGGTGTGGAGCTACACGGCCCTCGTTCAGTGCGCGCCGGGGTATCATCCCGAACACGAGTCCGTGCGCAACGACCAGCCGCCCTTCTGGGAGCTCGACTTTCCCGTGACCAGCTACCGCGTCAGCACATGGCTCAATCGCCGGTACGGCATCACGGGCTTGCTCTATTGGTCGGCTGTGTACTGGGGCAGTCCGGCACGCAACCCCTGGGACGATCCCGGATTCCGAAACCGCTGGAATAGCGACGGGTCCCTGTTCTATCCCGGCCGGGACGCGGGCATTGACGGCCCTGTGGCCTCCATCCGGCTGAAGAGCCTCCGTGACGGCATGGAGGACTACGAGTACTTCGAGATCCTGACGGCTATGGGAGGTAGGAGCCAGGTCGAGGAGGCCGTGCGTGAAGCTGTGCCGACATGGGGTTCGTGGAACCAGGATCCAGCGGTTCTGCCGCGGCTCCGGACGCAACTGGGTGAGGCCATCGAACAGCGGGTCTATAGAGCCAGGAAACTGGGATTGGCGTTTGGCGAATGAGGCATCTTCTAGTGAGTGTCGGGGTGGTTCTGCTATTGGTAGCGTGCGGCGAGCCCGCGCCGCAGCGGCGCGACATGCACGGCCTCACGGCCCTGCACCATGCCGCGCGCGACGGCAAGTGCGACGAACTGAGACGTCTGATTGACTTGGGCACCCCCGTGGACTTGCGGGACCGGGATGGCGTCAGCCCGCTTCATCGCGCCGCGCGCGACGGACAGCAGAATGTGGTTCAGGTGCTCCTGGACAAGTACGCCGACACCAACCTCAAGACCGGCTCCGGCTGGACCGCGCTCCAGCTTGCCGTGCGCCATCGGCGCACCGGCATCGCTGAGCTTCTCTTGCGTTACAACGCTGACGGTAACGCGGCCACTCCGAAGGGCGACACGCCCCTCCACATGGCCGTGAAGAACGGCGACGCGGACATTGTGCGCCTGTTGCTTCTCGAATGGCCTGTATGGGACGTAGTCCGGCAGACCGACAGCGAAGGAAACGTCTCGGTGTCGGTCAACACCACGGGGGAACGGTCGTTTAACGCCAACGCCACCAACGCAGACGGGAACACGCCTCTTCACGTTGCGATGGCCGCAGGCGACTACGACATGGTGTCCATGCTGGCCATTGTCGACACCGACCTGAATGTGCCCGACGCGAAGGGGGTGCTGCCGCTTCATGCCGCCATCGCCAATGGGCCGCAACACGTGGTGGCCTCACTGCTCGCGGCGGGCGCCGATCCAAACAAGCGCAGCGCCGCTGGCACGACCCCGTTCGCCATCGCACAACAGCGTGGCGACGAAGCCATTGCCCGCCTCGTCTGGGACCACGGGGGGAGGTAGCGTGCGTTCCTCGGCTCCGCACACACATCATGTGCCAAGGGGTGTGGCCATCGGGCTCCGAGGTCGAGACGTCTCCCTTTCTGGTGTGCCACCGACAAACTGGTTTGTCGGTGTCTTGTCTATGCGGAGAGACGCCGAAGCCGCATGAGCCGGACACGCTCAAGCTACGCTTGAACGTGGCACACTTCGTTGCACGGGCTTGCCCGTATCGCTACCTGCCGTACGTCCCCGCGGTTCTACTGCCGTTTCCGACCCACGTACAACGCGTGCCCGCACAGGGCGACCACTTCGTCGCGCTCGGCGGTCTCCGCCACGAATTGCCAGATCCGTTTTCCCAGCGCCGGGTCGCGCCGCTCGACCGCGGCCAATGCATCTTCCCGGCCGTCGGCAAGTCCCCGTAGTGATACGGTGCGCTCGTGGTCGAACCCGCACGGGCCGAACACCCGCGGCAACTCGCCAGGATCCGCGAAGAAGCCCTCCTGGAAACCCTGGTTGGACGCATTTCGGAACGCGCCGGCTTTCGCCGCCTCCGCGAAGGCGTCGGGCGTGACCTGGTCGGGTGCGTCCGCGGCCCGGTCAATCAGTGAGGCTGCCCCGCCAAGATGCGGGAAGAACGCCGCGAATACCCGGCCATCCGGCCGCAAGACCCGCGCGATCTCTTCGGCCGCCCGGACGCGTTCGTCCTGCTCCGTCAGGTGGTAGAAGGGTCCAAGCGCCAGCACCGCGTCGAACGAAGCGCCCTCGTAGCGAGACAGGTCGGTCGCCGACGCTTCGTCAAACCCCTGGATCGCGTCGTACACGCCCGCTTCGTCCGCCTTGGCGCGCGCCACTGCCAGTTGCCGTGCCGACACGTCCGCCAGCGTCACTTGGTGCCCCGCCTGCGCGAGGGCAATGGCGTACCGGCCCGGTCCGGCGCCGAGATCCAGAATCCTGCACGGCTTGGACAACGCCTTGCCCACGATCTCAAGCGTTCGGACGCATTCGAGCGCCCCTGCTGGCTGGTCCAGCCGTCCCCATTCGTCAAAGGCCTCGTAGTAGCCTGTCACTCGGTCCGTATCGGTCATTGCTGCTCCCTCCGAATTCTGGGCCCCGTTGACACTACGTGGTTCCATGCCTATTCTTGGTGCCTGCGGCAGTGGCTCTTCGCTGCACGGACCCCGCGAGCACGGACCCAGGAGTAGACGAATGGCGCATCGTAACCCGATTGTACGCCCGAGCGCACGTTCTGGTGAACAAGGCTACAAGCGCCCCCAAGGAGTGACCGGCCGGGAACGCAGACACTTGGAAACGAATCGGAACAGGCGCAGAATGAACGCAACACACATCCCCACACGGAATCACACCGGGAGAATCGGCCCGTGACCATGCCCGGACTCAGCGTAACACGCAAATCAATTCGCTTGAACCCGGATCCAAGCCGGGTGATCACGCGGCCCTTCATTGGGTTCTTCGCGAGCGCCCGCATCCGCCGCATTCTGGACCGAATTATGGCGTTGACCGATGTGCAGGCGCGGCGTGAACTTGACCGTGTGATAGACGGCTACCAGGAACGGCATCGCGATTTCCGCGGCATTCTCGCGCGCAGCTACGCGGAGGTGCGCCGTCACGTGCCTGCCTTCCACACCGAAGACGAAGAGCGTCAACTCCTCATCGGCTCCTATTTCACCATGGAGTACGCCATCGAATCCGCGGCGTTGTTCAACCCCTCCATCGTGCCGGCGCCCGATCAGACGGGGCTCCAGCCGGGCGAACTTCGGGCTGTGTTGAGCTTGCGCGCAACCGGTGAAGGCCACGTGTCTTCCATCGAGTTCCGCGAGGCCGTCGTCGACCGCGACGGCGGCGTCACCATCGTCCCCGTCAGCCGCCATGTGGCATCGGCCACCGTGCACCCGGAAGCGGCGTACGACAAAGAACTGTTCGCTCTGAAGCTGTGGGAAGTGTCCGTTCCTCGCGATCCGGACCGGGCGGGTCTTGACGACTTTCTTGGTGACAGCGCTTGGATCAGCCGTGTCATGGACCGGCTTCCCAAGGAATTCACCTACAACCAACTCTGCGACGCCATCGCCTGCGTCAGCGAAGACCACCCCGACGAACCCGGCGGCGAGAAGGCGTTCCATCGCATGATGTGGCTGGCCTGCTCGAACTACACGCTTCGCTTCGAGAACGACTCCGAAGTGTCGGAGCGCGTCATTTTTCCCGTGACCGAGAACGAAGTCGGTGGGATTGAAGACGCTCGATTTGTGTCTTTCGTGGACGATGACGGTTCCCAAACGTACTACGCTACGTACACCGCCTTTGACCGCGCCACCACGCTGTCCCAACTTCTTGCTACCCGCGATTTCCGCGAGTTCACCACCAGCACACTCAGCGGACCCTATTCGCAGTCCAAGGGGATGGCTCTGTTCCCCAGGCGGATCGGCGGCACGTACGCCATGATTGGACGGGTGGACGGCGAGAACCTCTTCGTTATGCGGTCGGACAGTCTGCACTTCTGGCACGCCGCCGACCAACTCCGCGCGCCCGTCGCGCCATGGGAGTTGATGCTGATCGGGAACTGCGGATCCCCAATCGAGACCAAGGCGGGATGGGTGTTGCTCACGCACGGGGTCGGCCCCATGCGACGCTACTGCATCGGGGTGTTGTTGCTTGACCTTGAAGACCCTGCAAAGGTCATCGGGCACCTGAGCGAGCCGCTCATCGTGCCCGCCGAGGACGAGCGCGAGGGGTACGTGCCCAACGTGGTTTACTCGTGTGGCGGCCTGGTCCACGGAGACCAACTGGTGATACCCTACGCCGTCTCCGACCAGGCGGCGCGCGTCGCCACCGTGTCCCTGTCTGCCCTGCTCGCCGCGCTCACGGCGTAGGGGCGTCTTCCTCGGTCGCAGGTTTCGCGGTGTCCGGTCGCTTCTCCATTCGGATACACAGCATCAGAAGCGGCGGAATGATGAACACGGTGAAGACGGTCGACAGGGCCAACCCGCCCAGGACCACGCTCCCCAGACCGCGGTACAGTTCCGAACCCGGACCCGGCCACAAGACCAACGGCGACATGCCCAAGATGCTCGTGGTCGCACTCATGTAGATGGGACGCAATCGCGTCCGCACCGACTCGAGCACGGCTTCCTTGTATTCCATGCCTTCTTCGCGCACGTTGTTCAGCGCCTGATACACGATCAGGATGGCGTTGTTTACCACGACGCCGATGAGAATGATGAAGCCCAGCATCGTCAGAATGTCCAACTGTTGCGGTTCGATGAGGGTACTGACCGCACGCAGGCCAAGCAGGCCGCCGGCTCCCGCGAGGGGCACCGTGAACATGATGATCAGAGGGTACACGAAGTTCCCAAACAACGCGGCCATGAGTAGATAGGTGATCGCCGCGGCCAACAAGAAGTTGAACTGGAGTGCCCTGCGCGTTTCCGTGAGCTTGTCCGCCGTGCCGCTCATGGTCAACGTGACGTTCTTGAGCATGCCGCGCTGCTTCAGTTGGGGCGCTAGATCGTTTCGAATCCGTTCCATGGCCTCCTGAATCGTGACGTCAACGGGCGGCGTCACCTGGAGCGACACCGTGCGGTTCCGTTCGAGGTGTCGGATCTCGGTCAGGCCGAACTCTTGCTGCATGTCCGCCAAGGAGGATACCGGCACCGCCGTGCCGACCGGTGTCACGATCAGAGCGTCGTGCAGCGCCTCGGGCGTGGCCATATCCTGGTCCGCCACTTTGACGACCAAGTCGATCTTCTTCTGGCCTTCCTGCTTAAAATCGCCAATATCACGGCCGTCCATGAGAACGTCGAGGGCCACACCGAATTCCCGGGCCGTCATCCCAACACTCCGAAGGCGCTCGCGGTCAGGCACGAAGTTGGATTCCGGGAAGAGCAGATCGAGCGAAGGCACCGGGCGGACCTGTACTCCCGGGATTTCCTCCTTCACCATGCCGAACAACATGCCGGCCACGCTCACGATTTCGTTGATGTCGCTGCCGCTCAGATCCACGTCGATCGTTCGGCCCTTGCCCAAGCCTTGCTGGAAGATACCCGCCTGGTTGCTGATTCCGAACACACCCGGCACGCTCGACACCAACCCCTGACAAATCGGCAGCAACTCGCGTGTCCGTTCCTGGTCCGCGCTCACCACGCCGAGGATCATGTTCTGTTGAATCCCCACGTAAAACACATGCTCGATCCCGGGACCGCCTTCAAACTCCGGGTCGAAGTACGGTTCAAGTTGGTCGTACAGCGCGTCGCCGATCTCCTTGCGTTCCTCATAGGACAGTCCGGGTGGGGGAATCAACACGTTGATGATGAGATCGCGATTGCCCTGCGGCAAGTACTCCATCTTCGGGAAAAGGGTGTAGGCGCAGAGAATTGCCCCGCCCGCGAGCACCGCCACGGTCACAAGCCGCGTCACCGCATTGCGCAATACCAATCCAATGAGCGCCATGAATCCCGCGCGCAGAACCCGGCCTACTCCGTCGAAAACGCCCGGCCGCTGCGTGTGGTCGCCTCGGAACTTGCCTGTGGCCTTGGCTTTGCGCTCCGCGCGGCGCGTCTCCCAAGAGAACAGCTTCTGCGACAGCATTGGGATGACGGTCATGGACACGACAAGGCTCAGCGCCACGGCCGACGATACGGCAATCGCGATGTCCTTGAAGAGCTGCCCCGCTTCGTCGGCCAGGAACACTACGGGCAGGAACACGGCGATGGTCGTGAGTGAAGATGCCAAGACCGCGCCCCAGACCTCGCGCGCTCCGTCGTAGGCGGCTTCTTCCGGCGTCTTGCCCATGCGCCTGTGGCGGTCGATATTCTCGAGCACTACGATGGCATTATCGACCAGCATGCCCACGGCGAACGCGATGCCTGCCAGACTCACAATGTTGAGCGTGCTGCCCATTGCGCGCATCACCGTGAAGGTTCCCACGATGCTGATCGGGATGGCCGTCGATACGACGATGGTGGGTGCAAAATGTTGAAGGAACACCAACAGCACCGTGACCGCCAGTGCGCCGCCCAACAGAATGTTCTGCCGGAGCAGTTCGATGGCGCCGCGGATATATGGGCGCTGTTCGTTCACCAGGTCTAAGTAGACGTCCGCATCCTTCAGTTTCCCGGCGTTCAACTCCTCCATCACCGCCTCGATGCGGTCCGTGAGGTCCAACACGTTCGCATTCGGTTCGGGACGCACGCCGATGGCGATGCCCGGCCGACCACCGACGATCACCGGTGTGGTGAGTTTGTCGTACCCGAACGAAACCGTCGCCAAATCGCCGACGGTCACCTCCCGCTCCCCATCCGAAACCACCACGACCTCACGAATGTCATCTTCCGACCGGTATTCGGCGACCGTGCGCACGCGATAGTCCCGCCGACCCACGCCCAGATTGCCTGCCGAAATGTTTGCATTGCTGTACCGCAACGCATTGATGACCGCGTTGACCGTCAATTCATAGGACGCCAATCTGGCCGGGTCCACGAGCACATGCATTTCGCGCTCGACGCCACCACCGATGAACAGGTCTGCCACGCCCTCCACACGGTCCAGATACTGCCGCACTTCGTTTTCCACGTAGGTGCGGTACGTGTACGCCGTGCGCGGATTGTCGTCTGTCGTGCGTAGCATCATCCACATCACCGGCGACGACTCAGCGCCCGACGCGTTCAGGACGGGTTTCTGTACGTTCTCGGGGTAGGAAGGGACTTCGTTGAGCTTGTTCGACACCCGCAGCAGGGCATTGTCGATATCGGTGCCGATCTTGAACCGTAGCGTGACCTGGCCCCGATTGTTGGACGACGTGCTCTCCATTTCGTACAGACCGGGCACGCCCTTCAGGACCTTCTCCTGCTCCTCGATGATGTCGCGCTCGATCTCGTAGGGGGTGGCGCCCGGCCAGATGGTGGCGACCGAGATCACCGGTTCCTCGACGCTCGGGCTGAGCTGGATGGGGATATCCTGCAGCGAAATGGCGCCGAACATCATGACAATAATGATGCCCACCACCACCGTTACGGGGTTGCGTAAGGAAAACTGAATCAGATTCATGCGTGTCCCTCGGCTACAGCGTCAATCGTTGCCGAATCTACTCCGAGACGGCCACCGCTTGACCGTCGCGTAGACGCTCGTTGCCCTTCACAATGACGGCCATCCCCGGTTTGAGACCGTCTCCCATGACGCCCGCCATGAGCCCCTGGAACCCGATCACCTCCACGGGGCATCGGACCGCGGCCCCTTCGTTCACGGTGAACACCACCGTCTGGCCTCGATCCGTGATCACTCCGTCGCGCGGCACTTGCAGGCACTTGGTCTCGGCGCCCGAGGGAAGCTTCACGAATGCCGACATGCCCTCGTACAGACCGTTCTCGTGCTCGATTCGGACTTTGACCGGGAAGGTTTGCGTCACCATGTCCCCGCGCGGAATCACCGTGACGATGGTCCCGTCGAACCGGCGATCGCCCACGCGGACCTCGGCGGCGTCGCCGGGGCGTACCCACGTCACATCGTCTTCCTTCACGTTGACGATCACGTCGTATAGGCGGGCGCGCGCCACGACGGCAACCGTTTCGCCATCGCGCTTCCACTCACCCAGTTCCGTCAAGCGCTCGATGACGATGCCGTCGAAGGGGACCTTCGTGGTCTTCTTCGCAATGGTGCGTTGGAGCAGTTGGATCTCGGCCCGGTTTGCGGCCACTCGATGGTCCAAGCTTTCCACCGTGAACCGAAGGTCGTCGTATTGCTGGGGCGTGGTTACCTCATCCTTCAGAAGCTGCACGGCCCGCTCGAAGCGCGTCTTCTCCTGTTCGAGATCGGCCACGCTCTGATCCAATCGAGCTCGGGCGGCCACCAATTCGGATTCCAGCAGCGTCGCGTCCAGCCGAACCATCGGCGTTCCCGCCGTGACGCGCTGTCCTTCCTCGAAGAGCACCTCCAGAACCTGGCCGCTCACTTCCGTTGCCAGTTCGGATACCTCTTTGAAGAACACGTTGCCCTTGATCTCCGTCTTCGGCTTGAGCACCGTATCCGTCACCGGGGCCGTGACCACGGGCGCCGGCGGTCTCTCTCGGGCCGCCTCGGCGCCGGCCCATGAAGCCGTGCTCGCGAGACAGACCATTGTCA
>JAAEQP010000967.1 GCA_024231375.1 bacterium
CGGAAGACGGCAAGCAGGTCGGTCAGGTGCGGCTGTCCGTGGGCCACGTGGAGTCCTCCGTCTGGGTGGTTGTCATCGGCGCCACTTGGGAGGCCGTCGCCGGCATCCTCGGCGTGGACAAGGAAGACTTGGACGGGTTCCGGGTGGACGTGACCATGGAGTACGAGATGCCGCTTCCGGAGGGATCCGAGCCGCGGTCCACGGTCTTCCGCACCAAGCGGAAACGGGGTCAACTGGACAAACGCGAACTGCGCTGGAAACGGTTCCCGGTTCTGGACTGGGACGACCTGTACATCTCGCTCACCATCGAGGCCGACGCCGGCGGCGAGACCCTCGCTGCGAAATACGTCGTGGCGGGCGACATCGACGACGTGCTCACCAAACGGCGTGCCGAGATCGACGCTCCCACCGAGGCAGCCGAGGATCGCGAATGACTTGAATGTGCCACCTTCAAGCGCCCGCTTGAGGGGGTCTTCCCGAGGGCACGCCACCGCCCAGGGCTCGCCGTGCGCTACATCGACTCCCCGCTCGGGCCTACGGCAGCGTTCTGCGTGTCCTCTGCGAGCGGCGCTTGCAGCAATGGACGACACGGCTTGCCTCCCGCGAACACCTTGATAAGCCGCGTATGAATCGTGTGGAGACGTTTCTCCACGTCGCCCGACGCGGGAATCTGTCCGCCCGCCATACTGCGATGGCCGCCGCCCGTGCCGAGCCGGCTCACGACCCGCTTCATACGCGCCGCCAGATTGCCGCGCGCATCCGCGGCGCGGGCCGAGAGAAACACTATCCCGTCGGACGGACCGTAGCACACCGACGTACGCACCTCGTCCAACCGCAGCATCATCTCAGCAACCTCGGCGAACATGTCCGGGCTGTCGCAGTCGCGGATGAGCGTGATGACTGTTCTCCCGGCGATCACCGCATTCGTCAGACTGTCACGCAAGTGCGCGAAGTACTCGGGCGTCACAGGCGCGCGCCGAATCCGCGCGAGCTTGCGCTTATCCGCCAAGGCGAGCAGTTCCTGAAACGCGCGTATGTCTGCCGGCGACGCCTCCCGGCCCAGTTCCTGGGTGTCGGTGTCGATCCCGTAGTAGAGGGCCGTCGCCAAGTCCGTCTTCAGACGGATCTGCGCCGCCGTCAGGTATTCGTACAGAATCGTCGATGTGGCTCCGTAGTGGGGCCGGATATCGGCGTGTGTGGCTTTCCACAGCGCCCGCTTCGGTGGCACGTGGTGGTCGATCACGACGTCGGCCGGGCGGGTGGTGAACAAGGCGTTGTTGCCCGATCGTGGCTGGGTGTCTACGAGGCACACCGTCCGGTACCGGCTCAGGTCTTCGGGTTTGACGTGCCGCACGTCGATATGGAGTTCCCGCACCATGGCTCGGTTTTCGGCCCGGCCGAACACGCCCCCGTATCCCATCGTGACCCGCTTGTGCAGTCGCTCGTGAACCAGTTCGCGGACGCTGGCCGCCGACGCGATGGCGTCCGGGTCGGGGTTGTTCTGCATCAACACCAGAATCCGCCCGCGACGCTTGCACAACGCAAGCAGCTTCTCGACCCCTTCGGCCGACCGGTCCACTCCCGGCATTTCGGACATGCGGCGATCTCCCCCGTCACACGTTGAAGCGGAAAAGGATGATGTCTCCGTCTTTGACGATGTACTCTTTGCCCTCGAGACGAACGTGGCCCGCTTCTTTGGCTTTCGCCATGGACCCCGCCGCCATGAAATCGTCGTAGGCAACCACCTCGGCGCGGATGAATCCGCGCTGGATGTCGCTGTGAATCACGCCGGCCGCGTCCACCGCGTGCGTGCCCTTTTCAACGGTCCACGCGCGCACTTCGGGGTCGCCGGCGGTCAAGAAACTCATGAGCCCCAGAATGTCGTAGGCGCTGCGCACGAATCGGTTCCGCGATCCCTCGCCCAGCCCCAGTTCCTCGCGGAACGGCTGGCGCTCGTCCTCGGGCAACTGAGACACCTCCATCTCCATGGCGCCGGCCAGGTCGATGTGCGACACACCCAATTCCGCGGCGACTGCGTCCAGGGCCGCGGGGTCGGATTCGCCGATGTGTTCCTCGCCGTAATTGCCCAGCAAGAGGACGGGTTTCCGGGACAAGAACGTGAACCCACCCAGCATCTTCTCTTCTTGGGGTCCCAGTTCCAGGGTGCGCAAGGGTTTGCCGGCTTCGATATGCTCCTGGCACCGTGCGAGCAGCTCGCACTCCTGCCCCTTGCCCTTGCCTTCCTTCTGCAATCGCTCCATGCGCCGTTCGATAATGATGAGGTCCTCCAGTTGGAATTCCTCGTCCAACTGCCGGCAATCACGCGCTGCGTCGACGGTGTCGTTCGGATGCATCACGTCGTCGTCTTCGAAGGCACGCACCACATGGGCCAACGCCTCCACGTTCTTCAGGACGGTCAGCGCGTTGCTGTCGAGGGCCTTATCGTCCGATGCGGACGTGTTGGGCGCAATGTCCACGAACTGAAACTCGGCGAAGGTGATCTTCTTGGGTTGGTGGATCTCGGCCAGGGCATCCACTCGTTCGTCCGGAACCTTCAACACGGCGATGTTGGCCTCGCGGCTACCAAAGGCGCCGACCTCGGCCTGGGCCCCCGTGAGCGCGTTGAAAATGGTGGTCTTCCCCGACCGTGCGTATCCGACAATGCCGACTTTCATTCGACTTCCTTTCGTGGTTCAAGTTCCCCATGGTAGCAATCGGCGGCCATGGGGCGCAAAGGGAGAGCGTGGTGCGTACTGTTTACGCCGCCCGCGCCGGGCTGCTACACTCGGTTCCAGGGAGGCGAACCGCACTCATGAACGTGCTCTGCCACGGCCATTCCTGGAATCTGTTCTGCCCGCCGGATACCTTCGTCGAACGGTATGCCGGACCCCACGACATTCGCCGCCTGGGCATCGACGATCAAGCCAGGTACCGGTACGACCCGTTGGCGGACACGACGACCTCCATTCTCGAACGCATCGGCGCGGAATGGCGTCCGGACCTGCTCGTCTGCTGGTTCCCCGAGGAACATCCGCCGCCGCAGGGCGTCGAGGACGCTCCTATCCCAACCCTCGGCATTCCGACGGACTGGAACGTCAACTACGCCCGAATGGCCGTGAACCTCGCGCGGTACGATGTGGTGCTGTGCGACCGGCCGGGTGTGGACGTGCTCGCGAGCGATTGCGTTGACCCCCAGTACCTGTTTCCTCTGTTCTCGCACGTGCCCGACGTCCATTACCCCCGACCCGTCGAGAAAGACATCGACATTCTCTACCTGGGTAGCTGGAATTACGCGCGCAACTACCAGCGCGCTCGGTTCCTGGAGCGGATTGCCCGGCTGTCGGACCGATACCGCATCGTGTACACCAAGTGCGACCCCGGCGACCGCTACGCGGAACTGATGAGCCGCGCGCGTGTCGTGTTCAACCATTCAGTGCGCGGCGAGTTCAACCTGCGGGTGTTCGAGTCAGCCGCCTGCGGGGCCATCCCGTTCATCGAAGCGTCGAACGCGGGGGTCCGCGACTGGCTTGCGGACGGCGTTGATGTTGTGCTGTATGACGAATCCGATGTTGAGGATCGTCTCGCCCAGTATCTGGACCATCCCGAGGACGCCGCGGCGCTCGCGGACCGCGCGCGCACGCGGATCGCCGACTTCGCGGGCGAGACCCGGTACGATGCCCTCATCAAATGGGCGTCAGCGCAACCGGCCAGCGGTCGACGGTTCCGCAACCTGCCGCAGGTGGATCGCGACTACCGCAGCGCGCTCATGTATGCCTGCACGGGCCGCGCCGAATACCATCCATTGCGCGGCAGACTCCTGGCCGAACTCACGCAATCCGCGCCGAACGACTCGCGCGTGTGGACAGCACTGGGTGCGCTGTTCCTCGATCCCGCCAACGCCGCAGGCGCCCCCGAGGAACGTCAGCAGCGGGGCCTCAACACGTTCTTGCGCACGCACCAGCTCGCGCCGGATTCTGCACCCTACGCCATGAACCTGGCAACGGTATGCCAAGCCGCCAGCCGCGTTGACCGCACCACACAAAGCCTGGACCTCGTTCTGAAGGCATCCACGCTCGACGGTGCGGAGTTGCTTGTCGGCGCGCACCTGGACCGGTTCTGGCAGCGGTGGCAGGAGGCCGTGGTCCATGGCCGTGCCACCGTGGCCCTGCTGCACGGGGAGGCGCACGCGCGTCTGGCGAGCTTTGCCGCACAGCGGGGCGCGCTGGACGCTGCCGTCGCGCATCTGGACGCGGTCAAATCGCTGGACTCCGACAACCACGGCGGCGATCCGCTACGCGCCGAGATCGCGTGGACCATGGGCAACAAGGACGAAGCCATTGCTCTGCTACGGGCTGCCCTTCCGCACTTCCCCTTCGAATTCGGAGTCCGCAAGCGCGTGTGCGACATGCTGACCGAGACTGGCCAGACAGACGAAGCGCAGGATCTCGCGAACGAGACCCTGCGCATTCTCAATGCTTGTGAGGAGGCTGTGTAGGCACCCCTTCTCAGTTGCTGTTGCAGGGATGTCTGGACTCCATCGCCCCTTCCGGGGCTTCCCGGTCAGGGGAGCCGGATCCCAGGAATGAATTCCTGGGCTATCTTCTTGCCGTCCGCTATGCGGACTCTTGTCGGTTTCGGTTGTGGGACCGGCGCCCCCGCCGGTCGGATCGGAAGGGTCGGACAGACCGGCGAGGGCGCCGGCCCCACACTTGCTCCACGTTCAACGAA
>JAAEQP010000968.1 GCA_024231375.1 bacterium
CGCACCCCTCTGCATCGGCTACGCCAATGCCACTATCGAGATGGGTTCCCAGAGTGGGCGCAGACGGGGCATGGTTGACGACCAGAAGGCTCGAATCCTCGGGTTCATTCAGGCTAAGGAGTGCAGATTCGTCCACCATAGCACTGATTGCCTTCCTTCTCGCGCTTCCCGCCATGGTGAAAGGCCCAATGGGCACTGGGTCCGGGTCGGGCGTCGCGTCAACGAGCCGCCACGCACCTTCTCGCAGGTCACATCGCGTCTCGGGCCCCTCAAACGCCACATCATTTGCTCCTGGCTCACCCGTGTGCGTGAGGCAGGGAATCTCCTTGCCACCAATCTCCGATACGAACACGGGCGTACCATACTCGCCTGGCGCGGGGTTCGGCACGACCATGATGTGTTGGCGATACCAATCGTCGGCCCTCTCCGGCTCAGGCACGCGAGGCAGTCTGCCCGCGCAATACACGGCCCCCTCACCCACGGCAACCGCATCGACGATGAAGTGGGGCGGCTCCTGCTTCGTCAGTACCTTTCCTTGTTCGAGATCGATGAAGTACTTCACCTTGCCTTGCGGGATGCCGTACATCTCTTCCCGCCGGGCAAGCGTGATTGAAGTCGGAACCGCGCGGTCGAACCCGAACAAGAGGTATTGGGTGTGGCCACCTGGCGTCTCCCGTTGTGTCGAAAGGTAGTCCACAACCAGTGCGAGCTTGAAGGTTTGGCTGTCCATCAGCATGAAGTAGAAGTGCAGACCGTCACCGCGTTCTCTTCCAAACGTCAGAACGGCAAGAAGGTCGTCTCCGAGTGGCATCGTATCCTCAATATGGACAATGTCGAAGGGACGTCCCTGTGCCTCCACCGCCTCCTCAACCGCCGCGGTCAATTCCGGCGACACCTCGGGCAGGAAACCTGCACCTAGAGACGAAAGGACAACAAGGGCGATTTCCGCCAACATAGAACCACTCCCGACCCATTCAAGCACCACAAACGCAGACCGATATTTGTATACCTCAGAACACCCCAAGGTTCCAGCCCCACGCGCCCCTACTCCTCACAACCGCCCGTCACCCCCCCACCGCCATTCCCGCGAAAGCGGGAATCCATCCGGCTTCGAGCACAGCCCATCACCGCAACCGGTCGAGATACGTTGCGCCCTTACCTTCCGACGTCACCGTGTAGTTCGCCCGAAGAATGCGCCCACCCGACAGAATGTACAGGCCGTCCTGGGTGGCCATGAGAAGGTCGTCGCCGTTCTTCACGATGCTCACGATGACGTAGGGAACGTCATAGACCGTCGTCGACCCGTCGCGCGTGTCGTACCGCAGGAGGCCGCCCGGATTGAAGGCTCCTTCAGGGCGGTCGTACAGCCCAAGCCAGAGATACGGCCCGTCGGTGAGCAACACCGATGTCGACCATCTCGAAAGAGCCTGAGGGTACTTGAATCGATAGCTGCGGTCCTTCACGTTGAACCATCCTATCGCCCCAACTCCACCCTCCCCTTCGCCGTCGTAGAACGATGTGCCGAACACGACTTCGTCGCCGACGATCTCGTATCCGCCGACGCCGTTCACCATGTAGAACTTGTACCCTTCACTAGCACCTTTGATCGCGTCCTGCCGTAGCTTCTCGAATAGCGAATACTCCGGAATCGGGACCGGATAGTAACTGCACTCGCTTCCCTCAGCCACGCCTATCCCGCCGTGAAGCTCTGAGCCGAATCTCGGCGCGTACGGTGCCTCACCGACGACGAGAAGCCGCACACCTTTAACCCCAATGAGCGGTGACAGGAAAGATTCGCTCACGGTTACCTCCGTTGTCCTTGCGAAGGCGTTCGGCACAGTAAAGGACCCAACATCGGGCTGGTCTCGTTCGGGCGCCAGCCGTGTGACCGACCACTGCCCGTCGCGGAGTTCACATCGTGCCTTCCGCCCTTCAAACGCGACGCCACGCGCATCCGAATCGCACGCACGCGTCAGGTACGGGACCTCGCGCCCGTCGATTTCCGACACAAACACAGGGGTGCCGTACTCGCCCGGTGCGGGATTGGGCACGACCATAATGTGCTGGCGATGCCAATCATCACGTTTCTCCGGCTTGGGCACGCGGGGCAGGCGTCCCGCGCAATACACGGCACCCTCTCCTACGGCAACGGCGTCGACGGCGAACCGGGCCGACTCCTGCTGCGTCAGGACCTTCCGCTGCTCAAGGTCGATGCCGTACTTCACCTTGCCCAAATGGCCTCCATAATCCAACTCGTTCCGGGCGAGGGTGATCGAGTCCGAAACGGCGCGGTCAATGCTATACGAGAAATCGACAGCGTATCCCTCCGGGGTAGTCCTGTGCGTCGAGGGGTAGTCCACGGTCAACACTGACTCAAGTGTCTGGCTGTCCAGGAGCAAGAGGTAGCAGTACACGCCACCCTGTTCTCTACCCACGGCCAGAACCGTCAGCAGGTCGTCGCCGAGCCGCATCGTGTCTTCGACCTCTACGGTCTTGACCGGACGTCCCTGTGCCTCCACCGCCTCCTCGACGGCCGCGGTCAACTCCGGCGACACCTCGGGCAGGAAACCCGCACCTAGAGACGCAACGACAACGAGCACAATCCCTGCCAGCATGGAACCACTCCCGACCTATTCAAGCACCACAAACGCAGACTGATATTGGTATACCTCACAATGCCCCAAGGTTCCAGGCCCACGCGCCCCTATCCCCCGCAACCGCCCGCCACCCCACCACCGTCATCCCCCGCGAAAGCGGGAATCCATCCGGCTCCGAGCACAGTCCCCCACAAGACTGGACCCCCGCTTTCGTGAGGGTGACGAGAAGAGCGAAGTCGCTCACATCCCGGCAAGCTCCCGATACTGCGCGCCCACCTCGACCTAGCTTCCCATCCGTGCAATCCGTGCCATCAGTGGTCAAAATCCGGTCCTCTCCTCACCACGGATTGCACCGATGCCACGGATTCGCACAGAAGCCTGGCCCCTGACGCAATCGACACGTTGGATGGCAAACGAAACGCGGGCTCCTGCCACTGCTGACAGGAGCCCGCGAACAAACTCAACCTGGACCGGTATCAGGAACGAATACGCCGCCGAGCGTGGAGGGTCAGAGCCGCGAGGCTCAACGCGCCCGCCAACACGGCCAGCGCCCACGGGCTCGCCGCAGGCAACTCATCAATGGCTTCGGCGGGAATGTAGAAGACCGTGACGCTCACGTTGTCGACCTCGTACGTGCCCGTACCAGAGTAGCTGAACCAAGAGGAATCCGTGTTCACCCAAATCTTGACGCCGAAGGAGCTGGAGTTCACATATGCCGGCGTGAGTTCTCCGATAGCGTTGCTGGGACCTCCCAACGTCAGAACCTCGTCCGCGACGGGCCAATCCCCACCGGCCTCTCCGCCGGATACGATGGAGCCGCACGAGATCATCGTATATGGATTGCCCGACGTGACCGTCCCTTGGCGTTCGATATGGATTTCCACTCCCATCATGATCGCATCGTCGGGGATTGAGAACCCAAAATCCGAGACCCGTAGTTTATAGCTAAATTCGTTGTCGACAAACGAAAGTGACGCGCGCGCATCGTCGCTCGCCGCCGCGTTTCCAGGGTTAGTCCACTGGGCTGTACTGGGCACCATGCCCATCCCGTCCAGATTCTGATTCTGAGTCACCGAGGCAGGCATATTAGGCCCGCGCGACGCGGCATTCGCTCCTGTGCAAACGACGAGAGCTACCACAATTATCAACCCAAGAAAGTTCAGCCGAACCGAGCAGAACAGCATAACACTACCCTCCCTCAGCATATTGTGAACACAAAGCCCCGTGCACCAGACCCCTTGCGCTCTCATCGCTAGTATGGGCGCGTTCAGCGACCCTGTCAAGCGGTGAACCGCACAGCGCAATCGCAAGCCAGCTACATAAGCATGCGGTGCTTCAACGGACC
>JAAEQP010000969.1 GCA_024231375.1 bacterium
CACTAGGAACACTCAACGAAAGAACCCAGAAGATTGAGCCTAGCCGAAAATGGCACACCAAATGAAACCAATAGATGCAAACAACGTCCCCGGTCTAAAATGTAAACTACGTCCGGTTTGCACCTGAGGGGTCTTCAAACTCCCTGCATTGTGTCCGATTCGTGAACTGGGGAGCACTGAGGGCCCCATCCTGATCCCGCAAGTGATGCGATGATACAAGCAGCGCTGGACGCCACCCTATGCTACAGTGGAGTCGCGTTCCGTGTCCCGCAGCCCGCGTCCCACGATGGGGAGTCGAACAATGCGAACCCTCTTCCTGCTATCCGTGCTTGCTACAACCTTCTGCGCAGGCGCGCAAACCGTGTTCGACGTAGCTCAGGCCCGCACCATGCCGGCTGGGGCGCCCAAGGCCAGCGACGTGATCATGCGCAGCCTGCGTCTTCATCCCCGCAATGCGCAGGACCCCCGCGATACACTGCAAGCTCTTCGCGACTTTCACGTCACCCGCCTCGAGTGGGCCTACATCGACAGTCCCGAATTCATCGCCAAGGTGAAGGCGGAAGGGCGTCTGTTCGGCGGGGCGGCGTCGGCCCCTTCGTACCTCCACGACAGCAGCGACCCCGGCTGGTTCGAGAAGGTTGTCATCGTGAACCTGGACGGCGACCCCATCATCGCGCCCTGGAAGCGCAACTGGAATCGCACGCTCTGGGGGTGCATCAACAACCCGGAGCTGGAGCGCGGCTACCTCGCCTATCTGAAACGATACATCGACGCGGGCGCCCAAGTCATGCAGCGAGACGAACCGCGTGCTAATCTGTTGGCCACGCGGTGGGGCGGATGCTTCTGCGATCATTGCATGGCGGGGTTCCGGAATTGGCTGCGCAAGCGATGCAATCGCGACAAGCTTAAGGAACTCGGCATACAAGACATCAACACCTTCGACTACCGCGATCATCTGCGACAGGCGAACGCCCCGGTCGGCGACGCCTTCAAGAAGTGGGAGGGAGGCGAACTGAAAGAGAAGTTCGTCCAGTTTCAGGAAGAGGCGTCCATCGCATTTCACCGGCGCATGCGCGCCGCCATCGATACATACGCCGGACGCCCCGTGCCCATGTCCGCGAACAACGGCGCTCGCCTCTGGGATGCGACTCAGATGGCCTTCGACTGGGCTTTCGGCGAGCTGAACTATGGTCACACCACCGCCGTCCAACTGCACGGCAAATTCAAAGACGCGGCGGGCCACGACCGGATTCAGGTGGTCACCATGCCCAAGGCATCCGACTGGGAGCAGCGCGACGACCTCGATCAGCGAACGCGCCAGGCCATCGCCATGACCTACGCGTGCGGCGGGCATTGCATGGTGCCCTGGGATACCTACATGCCCGGCGACAGCCCCCGCTATTTCGGGACCCCGGATCAGTATGCCGACCTCTTCGGCTTCATCCGGGCCTGCGCGCCCTATCTCGACGGGTATGAAGAGGCTGCCGTTGTCGGCAAATCGATTGGCGAGGACCGCTACGGCGATGCGTTGCCGGTAACGATCGCGGTGTCCGAGACGTGCTACGCCGTGGTCCGAGCCCTACCGGGCAAGGCCAATGCGCCGGCCGTTGTGCATCTAGTCGATTGGGCCGCGTCGTCCGCGCCTCTGGACGCGCAACTCCACGCCGACCAATTCTACCCAGGCAAAGAACTCGACGTGACGCTCCTGACGCCGACACCCTACAACAAAGAACAGCACGACACAGCCGAGAAGACGGGCGACTTCACGGGACTTGCTCGGAGAGTGCCGGTGCAGGTGGATGATGCCGGGCGATTCAGGGTTCCCGCCCTCGGCCCGTGGGGGATACTGGTCGTACGGCCGCGGTGAAGCGTCCCGGCGACAATCGGGGATGAAGTGCGCTCGCACGCCAAAGAGGAGATGTGCAATGGGAAGAGCCCGGCTTGTGGTTTGGGTTGCGCTCACGTGCGTTCTGCTGGGAGGCAGTATCGGGGCGCTGACGAACATGGTGAACGGCGCGGTCAGTCCTTTGTACTTCAAGAACATCATGCGATGGCACGATGTGGAGAACATATGGCGCGCCAGCGTCGCGCAGGGCGTGTTCGAGGGGCTGATCTACGGCATCCTGTTCGCCGCGGTGTTCGCGACGGTTGTTGGGATCGTCACCAAGGGAGACTGTCCCTACTCGCGGGTGGCGCGGTTCCTGGGATCCATTTCCCTGGCTATCCTGACCTGCTGGGCGGCGGGCGGAATGGTGGCCATGGGTCTTGCCATGTTGAGTCCCGAGTTCTACCAACGCGCATTCATCGGAGTTCCGGAAGACCTCGGGCCCATGCTTAGATACGCCTGGGTCGGCGGGTCGATATGGGGAGGCATGCTCGGCGGTGTGCTGTCGGCGATTCTAGGCTCAGTAGTATTCCGGAGCAAATGGCGCGAGGAAGCCACGAGCAATGGCGCCAACCCTACTCCCCGTCCAGCACTTGACGAATTTGCCTGAGCAACTGGGGGTGGTCATAGGGTTTGGGGATCAGTTCGACATCTTCGTCAAGCACGAAATCGCGATGAAGCGTGGAGGCGCTGTAGCCGCTTGAGAAGAGAAACCGAATGTGCGGGTACAGCTCACTCAGACGCTCGGACACCTCCCGCCCACCCAGAGCCGGCATGACCACATCCAGCAGGGCCAGCGAGATCTCGTCGCCATGGGCGCGTGCGACGCGGAGCGCGTCCTCCCCATCTTCCGCATCGAGCACGGTATAGCCCGCGCCCGCCAGCATGCGATGGGCGAGATCGCGAACCATAGCCTCGTCTTCCGCGAGGAGGATCGTTTCCGTGCCTCCGGGGGGCTCTTCCGCTGACTCCATCGCTTCGTCCGCCTCCGCCTCATCGACCATCGGGAAGTAGACCTTGAAGACAGTACCCCTACCCTCTTCGCTGTACACATCGATCATGCCCCCGTGCTGCTTGACGATTCCGTACACGGTGGACAGTCCCAATCCTGTGCCCTTGCCCTGCTCTTTCGTCGTGAAGAATGGATCGAAGATGCGTTCCTGCGTCTCGCGGTTCATGCCACTCCCGGTGTCTGAGACACTGAACCCCACGGTCTGCCCCGGCTTGGCCCATGAATGCTTGACACAGTACGCCTCGTCGATCTCAACGCTGAACGTTTCGACGGTGAGCGTGCCGCCCGCGGGCATGGCATCGCGCGCGTTGACGCACAGGTTCATGATAACCTGTTCGATCTGTCCTTGATCCACGAGGGCCATGCCGCGAAGACGTCCGGGGACGAAGCTGATCCGGATGTGTTCGCCCAGCACGCGGCCCAGCATCTTGAGCAGGCCGGTAACGACCTCGTTGAGATCCAGGTTCTCGGGACGGATGAGTTGGCGGCGACTGAACGCCAGGAGTTGGCCCACCAGCCTGCCCGCGCGGTCACCCGCCTCCGCAACTTCCTGGAGCATTGGATACGCACGGTGTTCCTCATCAAGCTCCCGCAGTGCCATGCCGGTGAACCCGTTGATGGCCTGGAGAAGATTGTTGAAATCATGCGCCACACCGCCGGCGAGTTGTCCGACCGTTTCCATCTTCTGAGCTTGACGCAGCTGCCCCTCCAACCGCACGTCTTCGGTGATGTCGCGTTGTACGGAGAGGCAGCCTACGTGCCGGCCGTCCTCGTCGTGAATCGGATAGATGGCCCCCTCCACATCGAACGCGGATCCGTCCTTGCGGCGATTCACGAATCGGCCCCGGGGCGTGCCGCTGCCTTCGGCGTCGAGAAGGGCCAAATCGTAGAACGATGAAGCCCCAGCGGGATCGGTTAGGACTTCCAGTTCCCGACCGAGAACCTCGTCGCGCCCATAGCCGGTCGCGTGCTCGAATGCGGGGTTCACATAGGTGATGCGTCCCTCGGTATCGGCCGCGATCACCAGTTCGTCCACTTGTGTGATGGCCGTGAAGAGGCGAAGGTGTTCCTCGGCGGCCTCGCGTTGCCGTGTCACGTCCCGCAGCACGATCACGAATCCGGCGTGCCCCACCAGACGCTGATGGACGGGTGAGACCCGGGCCTCGTAGCGACAGAGGGTCCCGGATGCATCCAGACGCGACGTCTCCATCGCGAGGGGTGAGGCGTCCTCGGTCAGGCAGAGGTCCGGCAGATCCAAACAGTCCGTCAAGGGCTGCCCCTCCAGTTCGCCGGAATTGACGTCGAACATGGACTGGGCGGCGGGATTCATGTCCAAAACGGTGCCGTCCGCGTCGATGACGAGCACTGCGTCCTGCATGCTCTGGACGACGACGTCGCGGGCCGGGCGGACGGGCGGATTGAGGAAACCACGCCGGACGCAATTCCATGTGAAGATGGCGCATGTGACGACGAGCATGAAAGGCGTGAAGTCATGGCGCCCGGCCGGTCCCACGCCAATCTGGAAGAAGATGTTCCCGACGAAGGGAAAGGCGAACGCGTACAGCACCAGCCTCATCTGGTTCCTGTACCGGCGCCCGGTTTGGCGCGACGCCGCGTAGACCAGGGCCGCGCCTCCCACCACCAGCGCATACGAGTAGGCGGTGTGTATCCAGTACGCCACGCCGACCTTGATCGCGAGTCGTGGATAGTCGGCCGCCGCATCGAGCGCGACCTCGCGCCACAGCAGCGTGTGCCGCATGCCCGTCAGCACGAGAGAAAACGTCACCATGGGCATGACGCAGAGCAGAAGCACGTTCCGTGTCCGGACCCAATGGCTTCGTTGAGTGATCTGACACACCATGACAAACCAGGCAACCGGCAGGATGACGATGCCGCCATACCGGACGCGCATCCAGAAGACCTTCCAGGCGAAGTCCGTGATCCCGTAATCCACCACCTCGCCCGTCAACCACACACCCGTCGCCACCACGAACACCGCAAGCGGCTTTGCGCCGGGTCTGTTGAACCGAGGCAGAAGCAGGGCAAGGAGAACAACGGTGGGCAGAGGGGCGAAATACCAGTTGGCTGCGATTTGGGCTATCAACGAACTCATAGCGTCTATTGATGTCCTTCGGCCGACAGTGACTCCGAGACGACGGGAGGGTGGGCAAGCGATCGTGTCGAAGGCTGTCCGCTTCCCCGTTGCCTTGGCCGTAGTATACACCCATTGGTATCTTGTTTCTCTGGGCGGGTCGGGGACAGGTACGGACAAGGCCCCGCCGCCATTCGTCATTGCCAAGGCGATTGAAATGGCAACGGGGATACGGTTAGGCTTTGGCCATGCCTGAGAAGCGTGCGACCGAACACAATGACCAACTTGAATTCGCGTGGGGACTCGATTCCCGGGGCGGCACGGCCGTGCCGGATATTCCTGCGCCTTCGGCAGCCCCGAAGCTGGAGCCCGTAGCGTCTCCCGAGCCAGACGACGTTGCGCCCGCGCGGGCGTGGACAGGCCGGTCGCTGCAGCGGACCCTCTGCCATCTAGCGGGCATGCACGTAGAAGTTCGAATCACAGACAACGTGTCGACGGTCATGTCCATGCGGCCCTTGAGAGGACTGAGGGGCGGCGTGGCCCTTCGGCTGCATCACATGTTCCTCGACGCGGACCGTCGCATCGTGAAGGCCTTGGCCGTGTGGATGAAGCAACCGAAGCGGAAGACGTCGGCTGCACTGCTGAACGATTACATCCGCGCCAACGGCCACTTACTGAAGAAGGCCGCCCCCCGCCGCATCTTTGTTCGCGCCAGGGGCAGGCATTTCGATCTCAAGCGACTCTACGAGGAGGTCAATCGTGATCACTTCGACGGAAAGATGTCTGCCCACATCACGTGGGGCAAGTATCCCACAAAACGGGCCAAACGGCGGTCCATCCGGTTCGGCAGCTATCATTTTGAGCACAATCTGATCCGGATTCATCCCTATCTCGATCAGGAGTTCGTACCTGAGTTTTTCGTTCGGTACGTGATTTACCACGAGTTGTTGCACGCCCATCTGGGCGTCAAGGAATCCGCCACGGGACGCCGCATGGCCCACACGGCCGAGTTTCGGCGGCTGGAACGGGCCTATCCCGGCTACGAGCAGGCCTCCGCGTGGGAGAACGACGCCGCCATCATGAAGAAGATTCTCGGCGCGCGAAAATGACGGACCCGGCAGAGCGGGCCGGTACTGCGGGATAGACCCCATGCGTTCCTTCTGGAGGTCAGTCCGATTTCTGGTGTTGCTGGCGCTCTCGTGCGTCGCCAGCATGCTCGTGTCCTTCCATGTCATCCGGTACTACGCGGCCACGCCCGTGGAGTCCACCCCGCCCGATTCGGCACGTATCGCGGAAGCAAACGTGTTGCGCACGGGATCCAACGGCCTGCTGCGGCTGACTGCGTCCTACATGGAACGGCTGGGCGCGGAAACGGGGGACCCGTCGGACGATTTCCTCGAATGGGTCGACAAGACGTTCCGGCCCCAGCTCAACGAGTACCGGCGCGGACTCCTGGCGGCCACGTCGGGCGGCGACGAACTCGCTGCCCTGGTGCGCGCCGCCGACCGTGCCGCGGCCATGGCTTCCCGGCCCGGTGAGATGCAACTCAGGAAACGGGCGGTTGCCGACGTGCTTCGCGTGGCTCAGCTCGCCGAAGAACGAATCGTGGCGCTCGGCATGGACCGCTATCTGGACGAGCCCCGCGAATCCAGCGATTTCGCGGCCGCGCCCTGACACTCCTCCCCCTGTCAACCATGGTCCAGCGCCCAGCCCCCGTCTGTGTCGGAGTCCTCGCGACCCCCTGAGCGTAGGAGCGGAGAACCCGGGACTGTACCAAGCGAGCGAAGCGAGACGGGACTGTCCCAGGCGTTTTCCGCGGCGCCAACCCTCGATTGTCATGAGTCCAGGCGCTTCCATCGCGAATTATCACTTGACGCGGTATACTGCATTGCGGTATACTTCCGTTCAGAGTAGGGAGGTGGATATGGCCAAGGAAGATTCTCGCGGAAACTGGAAGACCCAGTTGCGGAAAGGGTTTCTGGACCTGTGCATCCTGAACTGCTTGCGGGCGCGCGAGTTCTACGGATACGACCTGGTCCAGGAACTGAAGCGGCTTGAGGGCGGCGCCATGCGAGAAGGCATCATCTATCCCGTGCTTGCGCGGTTGCAGGACGACAGGCTGGTGGTGAGTGAGAAACGGCCCTCCAGCGCCGGACCTCCGCGCAAGTACTACCGGCTCACCAAACAGGGCGAGAAGGTCCTCGACGACATGAATGCCCATTGGAAGCAGATGGCATCGGTCATGAACACCCTGATACGCAAGGGGACGGAGAAACGGGATGAGTAGAGACGTTCATGCGACCTACGTGAATCGCGTAGCCGACGCGTTGAAGCAGACGGGCCACCCTCGGCGCAATGAAGTGTTGGACGATCTTCGGACCCATCTGGAGGAAATGTCCGCGCGGTCCGGCGAGGCGGCGGACATCGCAGAGTTGGTGGAGTCTCTCGGTTCGCCCGAAGAATACGCGGAATCCCTTGCCCCGGCCACAGGGCCCCGTCCCGCGCCGTGGCTGGGTCGGCGGCGTGCGATGCGCTGGGCGTTGATCACGGGAGTGGTTGTCCTGTGCGGCGTCGTGGTGGCCTTCGCCCTTCTCCCTGACCGGTACACGCTGTGGGCGCACATCAAGGAAGCCCGCGACGCGAACTTTGTGGCCTCTCCGTTCTTCGATCTGAACGCCGCCAAGGCCCTCACCGCAGGCATGAAGGCCCACGAGATCCGGGATGCCATCGGCTATCCCTGGACCCGGTATCCCGGCATGCCCGAGGACATGCGGCAGGCGGGGATTGAGCGCCTCGCCATGCACGACCACACCGCGACCCAGGACGAGATCGTGTGGGAATACACCAAGTCCTACGACTCGTCTGCGCCCTTCTTCACCGTCTGCAACGTCGTCACGAACCGGGACCTCGAGTTGCTTCGGGTCGACACCTTCACTTGGGATGTGCCCCTCGACCGGCGCGAGCACTTCGTCAAGCGGCCGCGGAGTGAACACGTCAACAAGGCGTTCCTGAGGGCGGAGAACAGCGAAGAGCTTCTACTCACGCCGGACGATCCGAACCTCTACGTAGTGGGCCATTTCAGGTACGACGGCAAGGATATCGACAAGGACTTGGCCCGTGTCCGCGAGTGGGTCACTCGTTCGTGGAAAGATGTCCCCATGGACCGCGTCCGGTTTCTCTACATCGCCGGTCCGGCGGATGATGACCGGGAGGCGTTCGAGGAGTCGCTCAAGGCGTTGCCGCCGGGAACTCCCGTCTACCGCTCATGGTCGGGTCTCGGAAGCATGAACACCTACGGCGTCATGCCAGGAGAACCTGGCGAGATTGTCCTGTACAAGGCCGGAACCGTCTACGAGTATCCTCCGACGAAGAGTTGGAAGAGATCCGAACTCCTCAAGCAGGCTACCCGGGACGATCAGAACTGGTTGGTCCACCGCCTGCTGTCCGAGGGCGATTGAGACTTGGGCGCTTGCCCCTTCAGAACCGGATTCGCGCCAACAACAGATCGCCCAGATACTGTATCCGGTTGAAGCTGGGCAGGGCGTCGGCATAGAACCGGTCGTCGGGTTTGATGTCGGGAACCGCCGCTTCGAGCCATTCGCCCGTGACCACCCAGGCTTCGTTCTCCGTCACGTTGACCACGTTGAAATTGCCCATGCGTGCGCCGTTCTCGGGAAACACAATCTGTTCCGTGTCGCGCACCACGCGCAACGCCTCTGTATCCACTTCAGCGATGAACAGGGGCGCCCGATGGCGGAACACACCGTTGCCCAATTCGCTGCGGCGGTTGTAGAGCAGATAGAGCCGGTCTTTCTGGGCGAGCCAATGCTGCTGGGTGTTGTAGTTGCCAAGCGGCTCGCCGTCGTCGAACAACCATTCGCGGGGTTCGTCGTAATGCAGCCCGTCGTTGCTGACGCACACGTAGGAACGCTCGTTGTGGCGCACCGTCATGAGGAACCGGTCCTGAAATCGCACAATGGACGGTTCCGCGAGCCCGCGGTGCGTATCGACACGCAGCAAGTTACCCAAGGCCAGGCAATGGAGCCCGTCGTCGCGCAATTCCGCGTGCATCACGCCCGCCGCCGTGTGGGGGTCGTCCTTCGTGACACGCGTGTAGAACGGACAGAGCAGCGTGCCATCGTCGAGTTCGATATCGATCTTCGGCCAGGCGACATAGTGGAACTTGTCTAGCTCAAGTGGGAGCGCCACAGGCTTCCACGGCAGAAAATCCTGATGCTCGGGGTCCCATGCCGTGTAGGCCATGGTGTTCTTGAGCGGGCACTCGCGTTTCCAGTCGTGGCCTTCCATCTTGTAGGAGATTTCGGATCCGGCGTCCCGCATGAAGTGCGTCGCGCCCAGCAGAATCAGTTTGCCCGATGCGCGGTGGTAGCGCGGCGCGAAGAAGGGCTTCTCGAAGAAATGGTCGTCCCTGGGAATTCCGAGAAGGTTCTGGCTCTCCATCGGAGGCGTCCACCGCCCGCCCAGATCGCGCGTGTGCGTCCAGTGCTGCGGACCCGTGTCGTTGCCCGTGAGTTGCAGGACGCCGATATGCACCTCCGGCATCCCGTCCGGCGTTTCCGGCGGGACCACCGCCAACCCCGGCGAGAACCAGCATTGGTTGTGGGTGCGTCCGTTCAGAATCACCTCGACGTCGATGGACTTGATGGTTCCCATGTCTTCCTCCGCGCCAGCCGTCGCCAGCAGCAACGCCGCCAGTGCTCCCATGCATGCGGTCATGATTCGTCTCCCTCGGTTACCGGCCTGAACTGGGCGTAGGCCTTCACGCCCGACACGATGGGCGGTATCAGCAGCACCACAATAGCCGCCGAAAACCAGCTCCAACCATGAGACAACCGGTAGAGAATGTGTCCCAGTAGGAGCAAATACCATACGGAATCAACCAAGAACAATCCGCGATGGGGGAGAATACGCGCCAACGTACCGATACCAAGGAGACCTACCCCCAGGAGCATCCCGACCGGGTCAAGCGGGATCGCTTCAATGCCTTCCGCCGGATCGCCGCCCATGGGCAGCGCCGACACAATCCACAGAATCCCCACCGGCAACGACCAACTCATGCGCCGTTTCAACGCCGCGCGCACATGGCGTTCCCAGCCAATCCATCCGCTGATCACACGAAACTGGTCCGTCGTCAGCTTGAATCCCAGCTTCGACGGCGCCTTCAACGTCAGCAGTGGCGGCGCGAACGAAGGCGTCAACAACACCAGCTCCGAATCCGCCTGCTCCCGCGTCACGTCCAGCCCCGTACCGTCTTCGCGGGACAGGTGCAGGGCGTTTTCGCGCAACGTCAACGTCCACGGCTGCTTGTGATAGATCTCGTCCGGCAGCTCCAACACAATGGGGTCGCGGTTCACGGCTTTCTCCTCCCGGTTCTTCCGGCAGAGTATAGCCTATCCGGGAGGGCGGTCCCACGCCGCGTTGCCGCGCGCCGCGTCGGCATGGCACCATCCGCCGGTCGCCAACTGGACGCAACCGCGGCGGTTCTGGCATCCTGTCGCTCTGAGCGAAAATGGGGACTGTACCAAGCGAGTGAGTCTTCGAAGGAGACGGGACTGTCCCTCTTTTCGCGGGGGTATCGGGAATGGACTCATCAACGAAGGCCAGTCTGCCATCTCGGACGTCGCGACGGGTGTTTCTGGGCACGTGCGCGAGTGCCGCGATGGCCGGGGCGTCCGCACGCGCGATCGGGCAAACCGCAACCGCGGCGGAATCCAACCCGATGACGCGGAAGCGGGACGACATTCGCGCGAAATGGCTGGATTTGCTGGGGGAATTCCCCGAATCCGTTCCGCCACTGCAACCCGAGGTGCGCAGGGTCGAACCCATCGGCGGAATCGAATGCCACTACGTGACCTACCAGACGGAGCCCGGCGAACGGGTGCCGGGCTACCTGTTGGTCCCTGAATCCGCGAAAGCGGGCGCCGCGCCCGCCATGTTCTGCATCCACCCGACGACCCACGGGTCCGGCAAGTGCCGCGCCGTGGGACTGTGCGGCCGCAAGCCGACTGACCCGCCGGAACCTCCGGCCACCAGTTGCGCCTATGCGTTGGAGCTGGCCCGGTGGGGGTATGTCACCTTCACCATTGACCTGATGTGCGACGGTGAGCGCATCCCGGAGGGATATCCCCACTACGACACGCGCGCGTTCTATGCCAAACACCCGGAATGGTCCGCGGTGGGCAAGAACCTGTGGGACACCATGCGCGGGATCGATTTCCTGCAGACGCTGGACTTCGTCGACCCGGACCGCATTGGGTGCGTGGGACATTCATTGGGTGGTCACAGTACGCTGTTCGCGGCGGCTTTCGACGAGCGCATCGCGTGTGCCGTCTCGTGCGGCGGCATGCTGTCGTGGGTCCGCGGCGAGGACCACTGGTCGCGACCCATGGGCGACAACGGCCCTATCGAATCGTACGTCTACATCCGCCGGTTCCGTCCCTACGTTGATGACCCGGCAAAGCCGGTTCCCGTCGATTTCGAGGATCTCATGATGCTGGCCGCGCCGCGCCCATTGCTAATCACGTGTACCGAAGACGAAGCAGCCCGCGATTCCATTGTGGCGAAGACCGCCGCGGCCCGCGCCCATCTCCGGGAACTTGGCGCGGGCGACCGATTGGCCCTGTTCACGTTTCCCGGTAACCACAACTACCCGCCCGACGCGAAACGTCTGAGTTTCGCGTGGCTGGATCGCTGGCTGGGGCACACGCCCGCGATTCCCACGATCTGGCCGGGCGTGGCCATCTAGAGGAAGGCGGCACTCTCGTCACGAGTTGCGGCCATCCGGCCCGTATGACAACACCCCAATGGGATGGCCAATGTGCCGTGGGAGCGCCCCTCTCTCAAACCTGAGACATATTCGGGAGTCCCCTGGAGTATTCCTCCGCGAAGAGGGTGAACATGCGAGCGGCTTCCTTGTCGGCCACTAGGTTCACCATCTTCGTCATGCTCGCCAGGCCCCAGGTTGCACCGTGCTCGTGCCTGACTTGGTGGTCGTGAAGGATGATGCCGCAGACATCGCTTTCTTCGATGGCTTTCTTCAGATCGTCGATACAACCGTCTAAGAACCGGTCCATAGCCTCGCCGTAGAGCCGTCCAAACTCCTCATCCGGTATTGCCAACGCGATTCGTGAATTGTCTCTGTTGAGTGCAACGCAAGCGTCTAGCACAATGACTCCTGGCGAACCTGAGGATGTAATCTGGTGAGCGGCCTTGCGGACTCGTTTCGCGAGTTGCTTAATGCTCTTCAGACGTTTAGCAGCGATCACTACCCTTTTCCCCGCAGTGTGGCATATGACGTCGGGCTCCTCGAAACAGACAGGCTCAAGGGATGCCGCGCAGCAGACACCAGCGACGAAGAGCTCAAGCTGAGCATCGCGTCCGTTGGAGTTGCGCGTATCATCCTGCGGTAGGACGGGGTCGTTGACCATCCTGGCCAGAACCTTCCGCATGCCAGGCAGTCCGGGCACCAGGGGCAGATGGTCCAGGGCGAAAGAGACAATGCGGAGGTCTCGAACCGACTCACACGCCCACTCGAAGCGAGGGTCATCGCGCCCAATTGTACCTGCCGCGTTCGCGAGGACGGAGTACATCTGCGCAAAGCGCGATTCAGTCGGGACATCGACCCCATACTCTCCGAGCCGCCGCAAGACGAACGCAGCCTGCTCAGTGTATGTGCGCTGGACTTGCTGGTTACTGTACATCATCAGGGTCTCTCCTACTTCGTCTCCAATGACCGCGCGCTCAGCCACCCACTGCCGACACAGCGGCTCCCTCCCGTCAACGACTCTCTGGACCTCTTGAACCGGCTGTGGCATGATGCCACATTCACCCTTGATAATAGTGCAAGCCAAGTGGAGTCACAAATGGCGAGGGAGCATACGACCGAAGACTGGCGCGCCAAATGGATCGACATGCTAGGGCCGTTTCCCGAAACGGTTCCGGCGCTGGACGTCCGAATGCGGCGCGTCGAAGATTACACTGATCGCGCGCCGGACAGCGCGGACATCGAATGCTATCACGTGTCGTTTCAGGTGGGGACGGCCGAGGGCCCGAACGCGGGCTTGCTCAACCGCGTAACCGCGTATCTGCTGGTGCCGGAAGCGGCGCGCGCAGCGGCACCGGCGCCCGCGGTCCTGTGCATTCATTCGACGACCCAAGGTTCGGGCAAGAGCCGAATCGCTGGCCTGTGCGGCGTGAAGCCCGGCGACCCGCCCGACACGCCACCGACCAGCCGCGCCTATGGTCTGGAACTCGCGCGGTGGGGTTACGTGACGCTGTCCATCGACCTGATATGCGACGGCGAACGCATCGCCGAAGGCGGTCATCAGCACGACACCAGTTGGTTCTACACACAACATCCGAAATGGTCGGCCGTAGGCAAGAACCTGTGGGACAGCATGCGCGCCGTGGATTTTCTCCACACCCTCGATTTCGTGGACCCGCACCGCATCGGGTGTGTAGGCCATTCGTTGGGCGGTCACAGCACGCTATTCGCAACGGCCTTCGACGACCGCATCGCGTGTGGCGTGACCAACTGCGGCGTGCTGTCGTGGGACCGGTCGCGCGATCACTGGTCGCGACCCGCCAACCGTAAGGACGGGGTCAGCGGCTATGTTTACATTCCGCGGTTCCGGCCGTACATTGAGGACCAGTCGCTGGCGGCGCCCATCGATTTCGAGCATCTGATGATGATGGCGGCGCCGCGTCCGCTGCTGGTGCAATGCAGCGAAGGTGAGGCGGAGCGCGACGACACGTGCGCGAAGACGTCGCTGGCCGGCGCCGTCTATCGAGCGCAGAACGCTGGTGACCGACTGGGGTTGTTTACGTTCCCCGGCAAACACAACTATCCGCCGGTCGCGAAACGATACAGTTTCGCCTGGCTTGACCGTTGGCTGAGACACACACCCGCCGTTCCGACCATCTGGCCGGAAGCGGCGGTCTAGGTTACTGCAACTCTTACGTGGGAGACAGGCATGTTTTCGAATCACCTGATCGTTGGTTTCCTTGGGATACTTGCCCTGTGCGCGGCGATCCTCACCGGTAAGGCGTACGCAGCAGAGGAGGCGCCAAGCATCGTCTGGCACGATGCCGTCGACATCGGCATTGAAGGCATCGGGTGGACTGACACGAAGACGCCCTACGACCGGCTGTCCGGACGTGCCGAAGGCGTCGTGACCGGCGCGGTGTGGGGCTTGAGCCTGAACTCGGCGGGCCTCTGCGTGCGGTTCACCACGGATGCGTCGTCAGTGCGCGCGCGGTGGACGCTACGCCAATCCGGTCTCAGTATGGACCACATGCCGTCCACCGGCGACAGCGGCATCGACCTGTATGCCAAGGTTGACGGGGTGTGGCTGTATGCGGGCACGGCGCGTATCAAGGGTGGCACACGCGACCAGGAATACACGCTCGCCAGCGGGATCCC
>JAAEQP010000970.1 GCA_024231375.1 bacterium
CGATCTCCGGCCGCGCGAGCACGCACCATTCCCACTATCTCCCAATCTCCAACAATCCCCACATCTCCTACTCCGTCTCCTTTCGTCTCGCGGTTTGCCTTGTGTGCCCGGTGTGCGCGTGCTACATTGGACGCCACGTGCAAACTGAACCCGGAGGGATCGCGCCATGGCCGAGATGGACAAGTATTTCCGCGTGATGGTCGAGAACAACACGTCCGACCTCCACCTGTGCACCGGCTGCAAGCCCATCTTCCGCAAGGACGGCGTGATCACCCCCTTGCGCAACAGCGAAGCCCTGGACCAACAAATGGCCAGGACATTGTTGTACGAGATCATGCCGGAGGAAAACGAGAAACAGTTCAACGATACGAACGACACGGACTTCGCCTACGCCCTGGAGGGGTACGGCCGGTTCCGCTGCAACATCTACATGGACCATCGGGGCATTTGCGGCGTCTTCCGTCTCATCCCGTCCGAGATTCTGACGTGCGAACAACTGGCCCTGCCCGATGCTATTTTGAAACTCTGCAATCTCAGCAAAGGCCTGGTACTGGTAACGGGCCCCACGGGCAGCGGAAAATCCACCACGTTGGCCGCCATGATCGACCGTATCAACGCGCAACGGAGCGAGCATATCCTCACCATTGAGGACCCCATCGAGTTCGTGCACCAGAACAAGCGATGCCTGATCAACCAACGCGAAGTGGGCACCCACACGGCCGGGTTCAAGACGGCATTGCGCGCGGCATTGCGCGAAGACCCGGACATTGTGTTGGTCGGCGAGATGCGTGATCTTGAGACGACCCACATCGCCGTCGAGACGGCCGAGACGGGCCACCTGGTCTTCGGCACACTGCACACAACCACGGCCGTATCGACGGTGGACCGGCTCATCGACCAGTTCCCCGCCGATCAACAAGCCCAGATCCGCCTCATGCTCTCGTCGACCCTCAAAGGCGTGATCGCTCAGAACCTGCTTCGCAAGAAGGGCGGAGGCCGGGTCGCCGCGCTGGAAGTCCTCATCGTGAACTCGGCGGTGTCCGCCCTCATCCGTGAAGCAAAGACAATGCAGATCACCAGCATCATGCAAACGGGCAAAAAGGAAGGCATGACCTTGCTCAACGAGGAGCTGACACGTCTCGTCAAGGAAGAGGTCGTCGAAGCGGAAGAAGCCTGGATGAAGGCCGTCGACAAGGATGGCCTCATCAAGCAGTTTGCCAGCGCGGGCATTTCGTACAAACCGCCGGAGGAATAGATGACCGGAGTACGGGCATGGATGTAGCCGGTGTTATCCTGGGCGTAGGCTTGGGGCTGACGATTGGCGGCGTGGGGATGTGGCTCATTGGCCGTGCCCGCGCGGGCCAGGCCATGGCCCGTGCCATGGCCCAAGCCGAATCCGCCAAAGCCACCCTTGAGGAGCGGCTCCAAGCGCGCGACCAGACCATCGCGGAACTGCGTGCTGAGGCCGCTACCTTCACACAGAAGATCGAGACCCTCACCGAAGCCATGAGCGCCGAGTCCGCCCGCCGGTCGGCTGCCGAAGAGAAGAACTCACGCATCCCCGAACTCGAAACCGCGCTCAAGGAAGGCGGCGAACGGCTGACCGCCCTCCAACAGGAGAACACCACATTACAGACCCGTGTCTCCGAGTTGCAGACGCTGATGGAGGAGGAGCGCAAAGCCGCTGGCGAGAAGCTCGCGCTGCTTGAAGAGGCGCGTGCCAAACTGGCGGACGCCTTCAAGGCCCTCTCGGCCGATGCCTTGAACCAGAACAATCAATCCTTCCTGGAACTGGCGAAGGCCACCCTCGAAAAGTTCCAGGAAGGGGCCAAGGGCGATTTGCAGACGCGACAGAAGGCCATCGACGAACTCGTCAAGCCCCTGCGAGAGTCGTTGGAAACCGTCAACACACGAATCGCCGAAGTCGAGAAGTCGCGCACCTCCGCGTACGCCAGTCTGACCGAACAGGTCAAATCCCTTGCCGTGACCCAGGAGCGTCTCAACGCAGAAACACGCAACCTGGTCCAGGCCTTGCGCACCCCGGCGGCCCGTGGGCGGTGGGGCGAAATCCAACTCAAGCGGGTCGTCGAGATGGCCGGCATGCTCGAGTACTGCGACTTCATGCAGCAGGAATCGGTCACGACGGACAAGGGTCGGCAACGGCCCGACATGACCGTCAAGCTGCCCAACAGCAAGAATATCGTGGTCGACTCGAAGGTGCCGTTGGAAGCGTATCTTGAAGCCATCGAAGCCCCGGACGAGGAAACGAAGACGGCCCGCCTGGCGGACCATGCCCGGCAAGTGCGGAACCATGTCACCCAGTTGGGAAGAAAAGAATACTGGCAACAGTTCCAACCCACCCCCGAGTTCGTGGTCCTGTTCCTCCCCGGCGAACCCTTCTTCAGCGCGGCGCTGGAACAGCAGCCCGACCTCATCGAATACGGGGTCAACCGACGCGTCATCATGGCTACCCCCACCACGCTCATCGCTCTGTTGCAGGCCGTGGCCTATGGATGGCGCCAGGAACAGTTGGCCGAGAACGCCCAGAAGATCAGCGGCTTGGGCAAAGAACTATACACGCGTATTCGCGTGTTGGTGGACCACTTTGAAGCGGTCCGCCGAGGCCTGGACACCGCCACCAGCGCCTACAACCGCGCTGTCGGCACGCTGGAATCCCGCGTGCTGGTCTCGGCGCGGCGGTTCAAGGACTTGGGCGCAGACGACGGCACGGACATCCCCGAACTCGACGGTGTCGACACTGCTACCCGCGAACTTCAGGCCAGCGATCTGCGCGACCTGCCTTCACCTGAAGACCAGTAAGATCTTTCATTTCCGATGGTTACCCATTCGAACCCCGACCATGACCAATATCTGTTGACAAAACCCTCCTTCCCATGGTTCAATATAGCTGAAAAAGAATTCAGACCGGGAGAACACCATGGCTAAGGGGCTCACGCGACGGCAGGCTGATATTCTTGCGTTCATCATTGAGTGCATTCGCGACAACGGCATGCCGCCCACCATAGCTGAAATCGGCGAACACTTCGGCATCTCGTCCACCAACGGGGTCAACGACCATCTGATCGCGTTGGAGAAGAAGGGCTATATCGAGCGCACGTCGAAGGCGCGATCCATCCGCGTGACGCAGAAGGCGGCGGCCGGCCTGTATCAAGGCGAAGTGGAGACGCTGCCGTTGCTGGGCCGCATTGCCGCCGGTCACCCCATCCTGGCCGAAGAAAACGTGGAAGACCAAATCCCTATCGCTACGTCCTTGGGCCATCACGGCACCTACTGCCTGCGCGTGCAGGGCGAAAGCATGATCGACGACGGCATCTTCGACGGGGACGTTATCGTGGTTGACCAAGGCCAAGAACCGAAACAGGGTGACGTGGTCGTGGCTCTGGTCGAGGACGAAGCGACCGTGAAGCGGTTTCACCCGCGCGGAGACATGGTCGAACTGCGCCCGGCCAACGCTGCCATGGTGCCCATCCTGGTGCCTGCCAATTCCGTTCAACTCCAAGGGGTAGTGGTCGCACTCCAACGCACGCTCCGGTAGAATGGCGCACAGGATGACCCCGGCGCGTCTGTAGCAGAGCCTGTTGGAGAAACTGTCACGTGTTACGTCCCACGTCCCGCAAGCTGCGTGTCTTCCTGGGCGACCTCGCCTACTTCAACTCCTACACGGCGACCACGCTGACGATCCCACTCAATGTCGGATACATGGCGTCCTACGTCGAAGCACGCTATCCCGACGAATGCGATATCCGTCTCTTCAAGGATCCCGAGCGCCTGATTGCCGCGTCCAAGGAGTCGCCCCCGGACATTCTTGGGTTGTCCTGCTACTTCTGGAACGAACGGCTGGACGTGCTGGTTGCCCAACGCGTCAAGGCGCAGTGCCCGGACTGTGTCGTCGCCATCGGGGGTCCAAGCGTCGACACCGACGTGGACGAACAGCGGGACCTCTTCGAGACCTTTGACGGCGCCATGGACTACCTCATCGTGAACGAAGGTGAGTGCGGGTTCGCGGCGCTGGTGGGCGCGATGCTGTGCGGCAAGCCGTCCGAAAGGGTCGATGGATGTGTGACCTTCGCCGACAACGGAACCGCCACCAGCGGCGAGGACGTGGGCCTGTCTCTCGATCTGGAATCGTTGCCGTCGCCAATCCTGGGAGGGATTCTGGATGACTTCCTGGTTCCCCAATTCATGCCCATGATCCAGACCTCGAGGCTCTGCCCCTATGCCTGCGCCTACTGCGCCAGCGGCAAGGTCCGCGGACGGCCGCGGGCGTTCCCCACGGCGGTCGTGAAGGATGAAGTCGCCTATCTGGCCGAACGGTACCGGGACTACCCGCACCGCACGTTTCTCATCACGGACGACAATTTCGGACTGTTCGAACGCGATGCCGATCTTGCCGAGAGTTTCGTCGAGGCTCGGTCGCGGTTGGGCTACCCGCGGCAGATGTTCTGCTACTTCGACAAGAAGTTCTCGCCCACCGTACGCCGTGCCGCCCGTCACCTGGCCGAGATGAACAGCGGTGGTCTCCAACTGGCGTTCCAGTCCTTTAGCGAAGATGCCCTCGAAGCCGTCGGACGGAGCAACATGAACGAGCAGCAGATGGCGGAGGCCGTGACCTGGGCGCACGACAACGGGTTGAAGGTGTCGAGCGAGATGATCTTCGGCCTGCCCCACGAAACGAAGCTGTCCTTCCTGGAGGGGTTGGAACGCGCCATGCGCCTCCATGTGGACACGCTGGCGGCCCATAATCTCTTCCTCCTGCGCGGTATCCCCATGAACCGTGAGGGCGAACGCGCCCGGCACGGGCTGGAGACCCGGTTCCGGCCCAGCTACGCATGCGCCCACGGGGAAGTCGACGGAGTGTTCGTCAGCGAGAGCGAAGAGGTGGTTGTGGGATCCGGCAGCTTCTCGTTCGACGATTTCATGGCGGTCAGGAAAGTGGCGCTCCCCTTCTACTTCGTCAACGCGGCGGGCTACTTCCGCGAAGTGTTCGGTTATCTGGCCGAGATAGGCGAACCTGTCGTGCCCCTATTCGAACGCGCTATGGAGCCGCGCGCCGAAGACAGCGCAATCCCGGGATACACGGCCTTCGTCGCCGACTTCACACAGGCGGTCGAGTCGGAGCTGTACGACTCCCGCGAATCCGTCCATGAGTCGTTGCGCCAGGCATACGTGGACAACGACCGTCGGATTGCGGCGCCCGCCCGCCACAACGTGTCCTTCGCGGCACGCCTAATCTACCGGGAGAACTGGTTCGGGCCGCTGGTGAATCGGATTCTCGCGGAACACGGGATTGCCGAGAACCATCTCGAAGTGCTCCATGATCTGGCCGCCTTTTCGGAGGCGGAATGGATCGACCTGAAGAACCCCGCCGCCTGCCGCGAACTCCATCTCTCGTCGGCCGCCCTCGACTTCCTGGGCGCGCCCAAGGGGTCGCGCGCAACCGGACGCCGACGCGTACGGCTGTCGGCATCCGATCCTCAATGCAGCCACCTCACCGGATTCATGCGCCAGTACGGGTCGGACGACGGCTCCCATTGCTACGCGGCCTTGGACGTCGTCGTCCCTCGGTCGGGTCTCCGCTACGACACCGTCACCGCAATCTGAAGCCGGGACGAGCCGCCGCCGCTCCTCCTGCCGGTTGCCGCCCATCCCGTGCTGCGATAGAATGGGCATGCACTGGACTCTGTCGCAACCTCACGGGGGAGACGACGCATGACAAGGGAATTCGAAGAACGCAAGTCGACGGCGTGGTCCGAGGACCCCGTGGACAACAAGGCGCTGCAGTTCGTGAAGAGCTGGCACCGGCATCCCGCGGTTCACGAAGCGGTGTGGTACAAGGGCGTGAATCTCGGCGAAATGGCCGAGTACGCGCTGATCCCCGAGATGATGACCGTGCTTGTCGATCGCGAGAAGGGCGCCGAGTCGTGAAGCCCGCCATTCTGCTGTGCATGGTCCGCGGAATTGATTACATCGCCAAAGCCCTGCTCGAACGGGCCGACGTTGAACTGATCTGCCTGCACGACTGCTCCGCCGATGAACTGGAGCGGCAGGGAATAGCGAATCGCCGCCTGAACGCCTTCATCACCGATGACGTGTGCCAGCGCGCGGTCGCGTCGGCCGAGTCGCGGGGATCCGCGGTGGCACGCGCCCTCCATGAAGCAGACCTGTCCGCCAACTGCGCGGCCGCCGGTCCGCTTCCCGCCGAGCCCGTGAACCGGCATCTGGCCACCGTGCTCCAGCGGGATTTCCCGGAGGAAATTCTGCTCGTGGACATGGTGCGGCGCGTGGCCTGCGAGACCGACCTACGCCTCATCGTCACGCCCGAAGACATCTGCCGCGACACCCGCGCCATCGTCTCGGCCGCCCAGCGCATCGGTGTACCGACCCTTCACGTCCTTCACGGATATCCCGCCGGCACAAACCACGCCCACGATTCGATCACGGCCGACGTGATCGCCGTATTCAGCGAACGCGCCAAACGTCTCTACGAGTCCTTCGGCACTCGGCCGGAACAGGTGGTGGTGACGGGGAACCCCTTCTGGGACATTCACAGCCGCCCTCCGCGCCCGGACCACAAGGAAGCGGCTTGCGCCGCGATGGGATTGGACCCCGGAAGGCCCATCATCGAGTACGCACTGACGAACGGCACGCGGTTCAGCGCTGAAAGCGTCGCGCGCGTCAACTACCACTTGGAATCGGCCGACGTAGTGCTGCAAGCATTCACCGAGCTGTCCCGCAATCACCCGGACTGGCAGTTTGTGTTGCGGTCTCATCCAAGCGAGGCGCCGCAGGCGGAACAGTTGGCGGCCCGCGCCCGCGACGCCGGTGTCGACGGCATCCATGTAGACCTCGGGTCCGCGCACGATGCAATCACGGTCGTGGATGTCCTCCTATGCACGCATTCGAACATGGGGATCGAGGCAATTCTGCACGGGAAACCCGTGATCAACGTGGCGATCGACGATATCCTCGGGCAGTTGTACGTCGAAGGGATGGGACCACTGTTTCTCGAAGACGACGCCGTGCTCTGGGCCCGTTCCTGGGACGAAGTGGGGCCTATGGTGGAGGCCGCACTCCAAGATGAGGAGACAAAGGACCGTTTGCTCGCATTGCGGCCTGGAAGCATCGAGCGATTCAACTACCGCAATGACGGGAACGCTACCGAGCGCATGGTCGATTTGGCCCTCGCCATGCTCGCGCACCCAGGGAAGTTCTGCCAGCCCTTGACCCGGTTCCCTGAGTTCGAACCCGGACTTGCGCGCCTCGTTCCGGAGGCAGCCGGCCAGGTACTGGTGGTTGGCCGCGGCGCGACACACACAAGCGACGCGGTGTGCGCCCTCCGCCCCGGCGCTCGCGTGGAATCCCACGCCCAGTTTGCCGGGGTCAACCCCGACAGATTGTACGATGCGGTTGTCCTGTCCGAGCCCGTCGCACACGACGGGGCGGCGGAGACCCTGGTGTGCGCCGCCAGGCGCCATCTCGCGCCCGGAGCCCTTCTTGTCATGGCGTTTCAGAACGGACGGAATCCGGAAGCAGCCGTCGACTACGCGGAGGGCCGCTGGGTCCCGCCATGGCCCGGCTTCGAATCGCCAAACGAAGTGGGCCAAACCTCCTGGCCGGGCGTCGAACTGCTGATGTCGCGCTGCGATCTCCAGATCGAAGCCCACACCGCTCTGCCCTTCTCGCCCGGCGCCTCCGCTGGCCCAGGCCAGCACAACGGGATCGATCAAGCGCGAGCGTGGATCGTGTCCGCACGCGCGAGACCACGTGAGGCCGGCGAATACGGCCGCACCCGTGCCGCCAACCGAGCGGCGGCCGAGGAACTGAACGAAGCGGGCGAGACCCGGTTCGCGGAAGGCGATGCCGTGGGCGCACTGGGCCTGTTCGCGAAGGCCGCCCGGACGTGGGCGCACGATGCCCGCATCTACAACAACTTGGCGGTGGCACTCCATGCGGTCGGGAAGGTGGACGAGGCCTGGCGCCGCGTCGTTGAAGCGCTTAGCATCGACCCCTCGTTCCAGGCCGCCCGCGACAACCTGCGCCTTCTCGGCGCCGAGATTGGGCGCGAGGACGAGAGCAACCGAATCCTCGATCTCTTCGGAGAAGAGACGAACGAGGGGTGAGGCGCCGAGATGGCCTTGTCAGCCCAGGCTCAGTTTCTCGTCGAGCAGACCTTGCGCGTTGCGGTAGAGGATGTCCCGCATAGACGCCTCGTCTAGGTGCGCAAAGGTAACGAATCCAATGTAGGCTCCGTAGTCGAACCACGGATAGTCCGTGCCGAACACCACCTTCTTCGATCCCGCATCCCGGCACATCCATTCCAAGACACCGTATTGGTGGGCAATGGCCGTCAACTCCAGATAGACGTTCGGGAACTCAGCCGCCAGAGCGATGGCGTCGCCAACCGCGCCATAGCACGAGTGGCCCAAGAGCAGCCGCACATTGGGATAGCGCTCCGCAATCACACGCATGTCGGATGCGCCACAGCCCCCCGTCTTGCCCCACGTATGCGAAAGGACCAGAAGCCGATCCCGATTCGCGCGGGTCCACATGGACTCGTAGCGCGGATCTTCCACGGACACGCCATGCATGGTTGGATGAATCTTCACCCCTGCGACGCCCGGATCGACCAGACACCGGTCCAACTCGTCGTCGGTGCAATCCGCGAACAAGGGATTCACCGTGCAGTAGCCGTACACGCGGCCGGGCCATGCACGCACCGCGGCAAGCATCTCGTCATTGCCTTCGCGGGCGTCGCCCTCCAATGCGCTGTGCGGTGACAACACGATCCTCTCGACGCCGTGCCGATCCATGCCCCGCACCATGGCGTCCAGTTTGGCGTCTGGCAGGAAGATCCCGTGGAATGGGCCGAGGTGACCGTGCAGGTCGATGACGGGACATCCCTCGCCGCGCAAGAACGCCTGCCTGAGATCCTGCGACCCCGCCGTCATACGTCGACCTCCCCGAGCAACCGTTCCAGATTCGAGTGGAACACGGCCGCCTTGGCGTCGTCGGAGATGTCCGCTCGATGAATCATGTTGATGTACCCGCCGGGATAGTTGAAGGGCAGCCCCGAACCGAACAGGATTTGACCCGACCCGAGTGCGTTCACAAGCGAAGCAAGCTGACCGGAGGTCTCCAGCCGGTTCGTAGTCAGATGGAATCGCGGATACTGCTCAAGGAGCGGCCGGAAGTAGCGGTCCTGTCCCCAGCATCCCGATTGCGTCACCACAAGGGTCAGGTCGGGGAAGTCGCGCATGAGCGCGTACACGCCCTGCCATTGCCCCGGGAACTCGGCGAGAGGCACGAGCAGGGGTGTCCGGTGCGTCGACAGGGCACCCAGTAGATCGCCGCATGAGACGGGATCAAGCAGATAGTAGTGGCGCGTCGGGAAGGCCCGCACCATCTGTGCGCCGTGGCCCCGGAGCCACGCCACCAAACCCTCCGCCGAGGGCATCTCGCCACAACATGTGGGAATGATCGTTGGTACGGGTTGCAGACGGTCGTGCCCGTCCAGTTCCGCGACGCGCCTGTTTCCCGCCTCGAATCCTCGCTCGTAGGCGTCGCGGTGCCAGACCCAGGCCGCGTCGATGCCGCAATGGTCGAGTTCGGCCGTCAGCGCGTCAACGGTCTCGATCTCCCGGGGCAAGGTATGGGTACCTCGCCCGTAGGCGGCATCACAGTCCAATATTTTCAAGGAACTGAGTCTCCATCATCTTCTCGAGCGCGTCGTTCTCATGAAACGCCGGGACCTCGGTGGGCGGTGCGGTGCCGGACACGAACGCCTCGTCAAAGCTCCCGCCGGCGAGTCCCGTCGTGCGGTCGACCTTGTAGAAGACGACACCCGGAGGACGCTTGAAATCGAGTTTCGGCAGGGTCTTGTGTGCATCGACCATGAACTTCGTCCAGACGGGCGAGGCGACGGCGCCTCCCGTGAATTGCTGCCCGTTCGTGAATCGCCGTCCCTCGCCCAACGAACGGTTGTCCCGGTATCCAATCCACACCACGCACGTGTACTGGGGCGTGAACCCGCAGAACCACACGTTGCGGCTCTTGTTGGTCGTGCCGGTCTTCCCGGCGCGCGGCCGGTCCAGTTCCCGGGTGCGGTGTCCCGACCCCCAAGCGGCGACGCCCTGCATCAGATAGGTCATGACGTAGGCGACGTCTTCGTCGATGGCGCCCGGCTTGCGCCGGATCAGGCTCTTATGGCGGATGAACGCGTCCCGATCCCGGATTTCGGTGAGGAACAGCGGCGGCGTATGCACCCCGCCCTTGGCGAAGGTGGAGTAGGCGACGCACTGGTCCAACACGGTCACATCCGGGGTGCCGAGGGCAATGGTCGTACCGATGTTGGAGTTGATGGGCGTGGACACCCCAGCGTCCTGCATGAACTTTCGGATGAGGGGCACGCCCACGCGTTCCACCAGCTTGATGGACACGATGTTGATCGACTTCTGCAGTGCCACGCGCAAGGACACGGGTCCGTGGAACTCGCCGTCGAAGTTCGCCGGGGCCCACTTGCGTCCCAACCCGTCGTAGCGGGTGAGTGGTTCGTCGAAGATAATGGTGGACGGCGTCATGCCCTGGCTCAACGCCACGGACCACACGTAGGGTTTCACACTCGACCCCGGTTGCCGTAGCGCTTGGGTCACCGTGTTGAACTGCTCTTTGTCCCAATCGCGGCCACCGACCAACGCCCGCACGTACCCTTCGTACCCAGGCCGGTTGTCGATGCACACGAGCCCGCCCGATACCGGCACAAACTCGTCTTCCCGCTCGCGTTTCTTCAGGTACTCAAGTTTCAATTCGTCGAAACTGTCGAGCCACGGCAGGAGTGCGGCCTCGGCGGCGCGTTGCAGCCCCATATCGAGGGTGGTGTAGATCTGCAGCCCCTGTTGATAGAGTTCCTCGTCGGTGACATAACCCGCGTCCATGGTACGTGTGCGGGCTTCCTCCACAAAGTAGGGCGCGAGGAACTGATTGGGGCGCAGTTTGCCTTCGCCCTTCATCATCATTTCCGCCCGTTCTTCGGGCGTCACCAGCGAATCGTCCAGGTTCTCGGCCATGGCCACGTCGTACTCGGCCTGCGACACCAACCCGTTCGCAACCATCTGGTCCAACACGATCTTCTTGCGGGCCAGCGCGTTCTCGGGGTGGCGGTCAGGGCGGTTCTTGTTCGGAGCGCGCGCCAAACCCGCCATCAACGCACTCTCGCCAAGCGTCAGGTCGCGGCAACTCTTGGAGAAGTACTGCTGGGCGGCGGCTTCAACGCCTTGGGCACGGCCCCCGAGAAACAACTGGTTCAGGTAGAGTTCGAGGATCTCGTCCTTGGTGTAGAGCCGCTCCACCTGCAACGCCACCACGGCCTCGCGGAGTTTCCGCTGAATCGTGACCTCGAGGCCCACGTTCAGCGGGTCCACGTTGCGTACAAGCTGCTGGGTAATCGTGCTGCCGCCGCGGGTCCGGCCCGTCTGCAAGCGGTAAACCACCGCATTCAGAATGGCGTCGGGACGCACCCCCCGGTGTGTGTAGAACTTGTCGTCCTCCGTGGCGACGAACGCCTTCTTCAAGGCCAGCGGCATCTCATTCAACGGCACCAACTGCCGCCACTCGCGCGAGTACTCGCCCAGCAACTCGCCGTCCGACGAGTACACGCGGCTGCCGACCTTCGGCCGGAACTCGTCCAACGCCGCGATGGTCGTCTCCGACCCCTCCAAGAGGTGTACGAACGCACCCAGCGCCCCGCCCCACACGCCCGCCAGGATGACCATGAACGCGAAAAACACGGCGCCACATCCCCGGGCCGCACGCCGCCGCCGCGGCTGCGTCGCGCCTGAAGAAAGGTGCTTGGACGATTCTGGTCGTTCTGCGGGCATGGGCGGAATCCTATCACGGCGCTCCAATGCGCCTCAAAGGTTAATTCGCTGAACCGCTCCCGGGTTCCCTGGTGTGACGGGGAAGCTCAAGGGGAAGAACGGTCGGTGGCCGGCACGGTTGAGGCGGATTCGGAGGCCGCGGTTCTTCGCCAGAGCCCGTAGAGAGCCAGTTGCACCAGCACGGCGCCCGCCGCGTCGGCAACAATGTCCAGCGGATCGAAATCCCTGCCGGGCACGAAGAGCTGGTGAATCTCGTCGGACAATCCGTAGAGCGCCGCAAACACCACCGGCACTGCGTATTGCACAAGCGCTCGGGGACAACCGCCCGACCACCGAATCCCTACGGACACCACGGCTGCCAATCCGCCGAACAGCACCATGTGGACGACCTTGTCAGCCCCCGAAAAGGGCGCTTCCACGTCTACGGGCGGGGGGCCGGACGACAACCAGAACAGTCCGGCGCAGTAGACCACCGTCAACGCAATGTACCGCCCCTTCACGGCGTAGTCCCCGTCATCGCCGGTTCATCCCGACCACGGTGCCCGATTGGTTGATGTCGAACAGCCAGGTTGCGTCGGGGAACTCCAAACCCGATACGTAAGTCGCCGCCCCGGAGATATCATCGCTCAAGGGCGGATGCGCGGTGCGGGTCACGGGGAGTTCCATGGCCTCAACGCGGCCTTCTTCGTCGGTTATGTACGCCACGGTGCTGCTGCCGCCGTTTGTCATGAGATCGGCGATCAACAGGAACGTGTCGATCCCGTCGGGGATTTGGGCCTCGTACAGGTACAGGGCCATCTGGAACGTCCGGCTCGTGTCGAGGAAGTACAGGTACGCCATGGACGGCAGGTACTCCGATGGATTGTCCATGTACACGCTCGGGCTGAGCGATGGCCGTAGCGTGCGCTCGTGGTCGCCGCCACACCGCGCCACCAGTTGGTCGCGGCGTGCAGCCAGATTCGGTCGTTGAGAAAGCTGGACCTCCTGGATCGCCCGGAACACTCCCTGGGCGGCCGCCAGCGTGAACTCGGGTGCCGCTACACGCCCGAAGTCCGACGAGAACTCGAGCCGGTTCGACAGCCGGTCCATGGGAAGCAGCGGGATGAAGGCGAGTTGCATTGCCGTCAGCACCTGAGGTTGCTCCGGGTCGATGGGAGCTGAATCCGGCGTGATGACCGCGTCGATCCGGTGAAGCTCACGCGGTACCTGGCCCAGCAGCGACACCAGACTGTCCACGTGCCACGTGTCCATGGCTCCATTGTCGACCAGGAACAGGTCGAGCTGCTCCCAGAACTGCCTGGAGGTGCCATTCAACCGCAACATGGCACTCACGTCGCTCCGGCCACGTTCGTCGTCCCTGGGCACGTAGCGCTTGGCTACCACCGACAAATCGATCACCAGAGGAAGCGGCACCGGCGCTTCGGCCCCCGGTACCCTGCCCCAGTAGTCGGTGTAGGCGCCCCGAAGCCGGTCAAACACCATGCGGACCGCCTCATCACCCAACCCTGGCCGCAGCTGGTTCAGCCAGACCAGACCTCCGCGCAACGACGCATCGGCACGCCCGCTGGCCCGCATGCGCAACAGCCCGTGCCGGACCGCCTCCGCCCCCCAGAGCCCCGACAACAGCGCCATACGCGCCTGACCGTCGCCCGATGTCCGTGACAGAACGAAGCGCCAGAAATCGCCGTGGGCGTCCGTGAACGGACGCGCCTCCAGATACGTGCCGAAGACACCTTCCCAGTCCCGGTCCGTGATCGTGGGGTCCATCAAGTGCCCCGCGAGAAACTCGGCGGCGGCTTGGTCCGATCCCACGCCCAGCGCATCCAGCGCGGCAAGAAGCTGGCCGTTCAATTCCTCGGACACAACCGCGCCCGCGGGCACGGCCAATATCACACAAGCGACTATGGCGACGATTGACTTCATCGGCATATTCCTCCTCAAGCCTCGCCATTATGATACCCGATCCCAGCGCGCGCAAGCCGGTTCCATTTTCGCCGATGATCGCGTATTCTTTGCCCATGGCGGGGAAACTGTACACTCCGGTTCGTATGCCGAGCACGCGCAGCCTGTTGGCGCGGCTTCTGTTCGTTCCGGTCCTGCTGGCGGTCACGGTAGTGACGCTGTATCTCGAAGCCCGGTTCAACGCCGGCCTCATCGACGCCAGCAAAGGCAAACCGCCGGATCTGCTCGGCTGCCTCTACTTCGCCGTGGTCACCATCGCCACTGTGGGATACGGCGATATCGTACCCGTCACATGGTTCGCCCGGTTGGTGGACATCATCCTTCTCACTCCCGTCCGGTTCATCGTTATCTTCACCTTCTTGGGCACCGCGTATCAGTTGGTTATCAAACGTTTTCAGGAGGAATACCGCATGAACCGCGCGGTCGGCAAACTCAATGAACACGTCATCGTGTGCGGATACGGCGCAACAGGCCGTGCAGCCGTCCAGGAGCTGCTGCTCCAGGGCGTCTCGGCGGATCAGGTGGTCGTGCTTGATGAAGCCGAAGATGCCCTGAAGGAGGCCTCCGAGGTGGACGTGGTCGTGGTGACAGGTGACGCGACCCGCGAAAGCGTGTTGAGCAGCGTCGCCGTCGACCGTGCGGCCCACGTCATCGTGTGCCCTGGACGCGACGATACCGCCGTGCTGATCGCGTTGACCGCCCGCGACCTCAATCCCAAGGCAACCATCATCGCTACGTGCCGCCAGGAAGAGAACGTCAAACTCCTGCAACGCAGCGGCGCCAACACCATCGTGTCGCCGGCATTTGCGGGCGGAAACCTCATGGCCGCGGCTACGCGCCGCGCCCACCTCGTCGAAACCATGCAGGAAGTGTTGAGTGTGGGCGGCAGCCTGCGCCTCGACGAACGCAAAGTGACCGCCTCCGAAGTGGGCAAGCATCCGGGCGAACTCAGGGATATCGCGGTGCTCCGCGTCTATCGGGGCGGAAACCATTTCAACGTAGCGCGCCTACCCGTACTCCAATCCGGCGATACCATCGTGTATGTCGCCGCCGTGGAGCCCAGCACGTCATCGTAGAGGACTGGTCATAGCCTTCCGCCGCACGCCCTGTTGCAACATCCGGGGACATCTGGCACAATCCGGAGATGCACCATTCAAGGGAGACGTTCCATGCCTAAGAAGAAGATCAGTCTGTCGAAGTTCTCCGTCAAGCCCATCAAGACGGTCGCGGAATTGGAAGCGAAACTGTCCGATCCATCGCCTGAAGTGGTGGAATCGGTTGCCAAACTCAAAGGCGACATCCTCATTCTGGGTGTGGGCGGCAAGGTTGGCCCGACCCTGGGCCAGATGGCGGCGAAAGCGGTCGCCGCGTCCGGCGTGAAACGGAAGGTCATCGGCGTGTCGGCCGTGTACGATGCGGCTGGGCGGAAGCGCCTTGAGAAGGCAGGCGTCGAGACCATCAAGGCCGATCTCATGGCCGACGGTGCACTCGACGAGTTGCCGGACGCCGAAAACGTCATCTACATGTGCGGTCAGAAGTTCGGCTCGACCGGGGCCGAATGGTTCACCTGGGGCATCAACGTGATGCTGGCCGGGTTGGCTGCGCGGCGGTACCGGAAATCGCGTATCGTGGCCTTCTCGTCGGGCAACATCTACCCCTTCGAACCCATGACGTCGGGCGGCTCCACCGAGGCGACCGTGCCGAGTCCTTTGGGCGAGTATGCCATGTCGTGTTTGGGCCGCGAACGCATGTTCGACTACGCGGCGCAGGCGTACAGGACCAAGGTGTTGCATTACCGCCTCAACTACGCCGCCGAATTGCGCTACGGCATTGTGTATGACGTGGCGATCCAGGTGTGGAACGGCACACCCATCAACATCGCCATGGGCAACGCCAACGTGGTGTGGCAGGGGTACGCGAACAAGGTGGCGCTGCAGAGCCTCTCGTTGGCCAAAGCGCCGGCCGCCGTACTCAATGTCGCGGGACCCGAACTGGTCTCCATCCGGTGGATGGCGGAACGGCTCGGCCAGTTGATGGGCAAGAAACCGAGATTCGAGGGTCAGGAAGCCTCAAATGTGCTGTACAACAACGCCGCTCTGTGCCACAAACTGTACGGCTATCCGGATGCCAACATCGACACCATGATTGAGTGGGTGGCGTACTGGATCATGTCGGGCGGGGCGAGTCTGGGCAAACCGACCCATTACGAAACGAGAGACGGAAAGTTCTAGCTATGGCGAATCCAATGCCCTCCAATACGGTCATGGACATGCTGCGCGCCGGCCAGGTCATCCCGGCGCATCCGCTGGCGTTGACGGCGGAACGGAAATTCGACGAACGACGGCAACGCGCACTTGCCCGCTACTACTGCGCGGCGGGTGCGGGCGGCATCGCCGTCGGCGTACACACGACCCAGTTCGAAATCCGGCAGCCGGAACACGGGCTCTTCAAATCTGTCATCGAACTGGCCGCCGAAACCATGGACGCGTGTGCCGAGACCCAAGGCAAGCCATTCATCAAGGTCGGCGGCATTTGTGGCAAGACGCCCCAGGCCATGGACGAGGCGGCGTTTCTGCGCGATACGGGCTACGACATCGGCCTGCTGAGCTTGGCCGCATTGGGCGATGCCGACGTGGACGGTCTGATCGACCACTGCAAGGCGGTGGCTGAAGTGATGCCGCTCATGGGCTTCTACCTGCAACCGGCCGTGGGCGGACGCATCCTGCCCGCTGCCTTCTGGCGGCGGTTCGCGGAGATTGAGAATGTCGTGGCCATCAAGATGGCGCCCTTCAACCGGTACCAAACCTTCGACGTCATGCGTGGCGTGGCCGAAGCGGGCCGCGCGAACGACATCTGCCTGTACACCGGCAACGACGACAACATCGTGCTCGACTTGTTGTCCACCTACCGAATCGACGTGGGCGGCGCCCGCGTGCGCCTGCGTATCGTGGGCGGATTGTTGGGCCATTGGGCCTGCTGGACCCGGCAGGCCGTGCATCTGCTTGAGGAATGCCGGCAACTCGTCGATGCCCACGACCCGGTTCCGCCCGAGATGCTGACACGCGCCATCGAGGTGACGGACAGCAACGCCGCGTTCTTCGACGCAGCCAACGGATTCGCGGGCTGCATTGCGGGCATCCACGAGGTGCTGGTGCGGCAGGGGCTCCTCGCCGGCCGGTGGTGCCTGAATCCGGCCGAAGAGCTTTCGCCCGGGCAGGCAGACGAAATCGATCGCGTGTACGACGCCTACCCGCATCTACACGACGACGCGTTCGTCGCGCAGCACTTGGACGAGTGGTTGGCCTAGCGAAAACAGGGACTGTACCAAGCGAACGAGTCGGCGAGTGAGACGGGACTGTCCCTGCTTTTCGGGCTTTCGGAGTCCCCGAGCGAGACGGGACTGTCCCCGCTTTCGCGTCTCCGCAAACGACAAGGAAACCGCCATGGACTTCGGTATCGTAAGCGACGAACTGAGCCAAGACCCACGCGCCGCCATTGAGATGGCGCTGGGGTGGGGCATCCGGAAGTTCGAACTCCGGGGCGTCCACGACATTCGATTCCCCGGCCACGATCTCGGGATTCTGGACGAGTTGGCCGCACTCCGTGAGGAGTTCGAGATTGAGTACACCGCGGTATCGCCGGGATTCTTCAAGTGCCATCTCACCGATGAAGCCCACATCGACTTCGCTCTGGGCGACGGCCTCGAACGCGCGATGGACTTCATGGAAGGTTGCGACGTCCCGCTGATGGTCTGCTTCGGCTTCGAATTGGAGACGGGCACGGACGAGCAAGCCGTCGAACAACTCCAACGTCTCGCCGACCGGCTCGCGGACCGCGACCTTCAGGCGGGCGTCGAGAATGAAACCCACTGCAAATTCAACACACCCGAACGCATCGACGCCTTGCTCCGCCAGGTGGCCCGGCCCAACATGGGTGCCAACTGGGACCTCGGCAACCTGAAAGAAGGGGCGCCGGACGGGTTCCCCGGGGGATATGAACTCGTCAAGCCGCATATCGTCAACGTCCACGCCAAAGACGTGGCCCTTCTCGATAACAGCGAAACTGAATGGCGTCCCATCGGCAAGGGCGTGTGCGACTGGGAAGGCCAGATGCAAGCCCTCGCGCGGGACGGCATCGTCGAACACGTGACCATCGAGAACCACTGCGGCCCGTCGGAAGAGGTGGGCATTCACAACCTCAAGACGTTGCGCGGATTTCTGGGGGAGTAGGGCGATGGCGCGTGCGCCCTTCCAGGTCCTGGTGATACCCTTTCGCCGCGGCGCGGACGGTGTACCCGAGTATGCCGTGTTCCGGCGCAGCGACGCCGGCTACTGGCAACCCGTCGCGGGCGGCGGCGAAGACGACGAAGACCCGGCAGATGCTGCCCGCCGTGAGGCCCATGAAGAAGCCGGTATCCCCCTCGACGCGCCCCTCTATCCGCTGGATTCGGTCACTTCCGTCCCCGTCACCTGCTTCGCAGACAGCCACCTTTGGCCCGACCATCCATACGTCATCCCGGAACACGCCTTCGCCGTCGATGCGACGGACGTTGAGTTGCGGCTATCCGACGAACACAGCGAATGCCGATGGGTGCCCTACACCGAGGCGAAGGATCTGCTGCATTGGGAAAGCAACCGGACTGCGTTGTGGGAGTTGGACGAGCGGCTGGGGAACGACAATCTCGAGCCCGAGTAAGAGGCTGCGCCCTACAACTCCCCAACGGTGCGCAGCAGGTGCTCGGCAGCTTCCAGGGTGTCTTCCGGTGACTCGGCCTGCACGTGCAGTGTGGCGGTGGGGTCGCCTTGCCAGGCGAATTCGAGACGATCACCGAATTCCTGAACCAAAGCGTTTCGGTTCTTGCGAGTGAGCAACTGGCCGCTCTCGAATTCAAGGGCCACCGCACCTTTGCCGCACACGATGTGCTTCACGGCCGCGTCAGCACCAAACGCGCGCACCCGCATGACGTCGAGCAACCGCCGAACGGGTAACGGCGGGGCGCCAAAGCGGTCGGCGATCTCTTCGCGCATCTCGTCTACTTCTTCCACGGACATGACGCCCGAGATTCGTTTGTAGAGCGTGATCTTCTGTGCCTCGGACGGCACATAGGCTTCGGGGATGTGTGCGTCGATGGCTATGTCGCACGGTGGTAGAACGCGGCGGCGGACCGGTTCGCCCTTGGCCTCGGACACCGCTTCGGCGATGAGCTGCGTGTAGGTGTCGTAACCGACAGTAGCGATTTGCCCATGCTGTTCGCCGCCCAGGATGTTGCCGCATCCGCGAATCTCCAGGTCGCGCATGGCGATCCGGAACCCCGACCCCAGCGTGGAGAACTCCTCCAGAGCCTTCAGCCGCTTCTGTGCGTCCTCGGAAAGCACGCGATCGCCCGGCACAAGCAGGTAGGCGAAGGCACGGTGTTTGTACCGGCCCACACGTCCGCGCAATTGATACAGCTCCGACAGGCCGAAATGGCTGGCGTTGTTGATGATGATGGTGTTGGCGTTCGGAATGTCGATACCCGACCCGATGATGTTGGTGCAGACGATGATGTCGATGGCGCCATGGATGAAGTCGGTCATCACGCGCTCGAGTTCGTGGTCGGACATTTGCCCGTGCCCAATCCCGATGCGAGCCTCGGGCACCAGTTTGCGGACCAATTCCGCGAACGACACGATGGTGCGCACCCGGTTGTGGACGAAGAACACCTGGCCTTGCCGCGCCAACTCTCGTCGGATGGCTTCCTGGATCAGGCGTTCGTCGAAGTTCGCGATACACGTATGCACGGGCAGCCGGTCGTTGGGGGCTGTGTTGATGACGCTCATGTCGCGTGCGCCCAGCAGCGCCAGGTTCAAGGTCCGCGGAATGGGCGTAGCCGTCATGGTCAGCACGTCCACTTCGGTGCGCAGATGCTTCAGACGTTCCTTCTGGGCAACGCCAAACCGTTGCTCTTCGTCGATGACGGCCAGACCCAGGTTCTTGAACTCGATGTCCTTCGACACCAATCGATGCGTGCCCACAACGATATCCACTTCGCCGGACTTCAGTTTGTCCACCGTCGTGCGCTGTTCCTTGGCCGTGCGGAACCGGCACAGCATATCGACGGTCATGGGAAAGTCGGCCAGGCGTTCGGTGAAATTCGTATAGTGTTGCTCGGCCAGCACCGTCGTGGGACACAGCAGCGCCACCTGTTTCCCATCGATAACCGACTTGAAGGCCGCCCGAAGCGCCACCTCCGTCTTGCCGTAGCCCACATCCCCGCACAGCAGCCGATCCATGGGCCGTGCCGTTTCCATGTCGCGCTTCACCTCGACGATGGCGCGTGCCTGATCCGGTGTTTCGTCGTATTCGAAGGCATCCTCGAACTCGCCCTGCCACGGCGTATCAGGGGTAAACGCGTGCCCCTCGCGACGCTGGCGCTCGGCGTACAGCTTCACCAGTTCCTCGGTCATGTCGCGGATGACCTTCTTCACCCGCGATTTCTTCTTCGCCCAGGTGGCGCCGCCCAGCTTGTCGATCTTGGCTTGGGCGCCATCGCCGCCCGTGTACTTCTGCACGATGTCGATGTGGGTGACCGGCACATAGAGTGTGTCGCCGCCCGAATACTGAAGCTTGAGAAAATCCCCGCTCTTGCCCTCGAACCGTTTCAGACCCAGATACCGCCCGATGCCGTGCTGCATGTGGACGATGTAGTCGCCCACCTTCAGATCGCTGAACGTGGTGATGGCAGTACCCGCTTCGAACCGCCGCCGACTGCGCCGCATGTGGCGCCGGCCAAAGATCTCGCGCTCGCTCAGAACGGCCAGCTTGTCGTCGGGTGACGAGAATCCCGCGCGTAACCGACCGATGTCGAGACGCACATCGAAGGCGTCGCGGCCAGGCTGGTAGCCGTGCTCATCGAGCAGTTCGTACAACCGTCTCCGCTCGCCCGTGTTGGCCGTCAGCAACATCACCGTGAACCCGTCGGCATCCCACTGCTGGAGCTGTTCCCAGAAATCCTCCGCGTGGCCTTGCCAACCCGTCATGGATCCCATGGTCGTCGTGAACCGGGGCGTGCTTTCCGCTCCCGTGTAGGCCACCTGCGCAAGCGACAAGCGTTGGCAGGCTTCAAGGTGGGCCAGACCGTCCCGCCACGTCATGAAGTGGGCCGTACCGCCGAGTTGCTCCTCGAGTTTGTGGGCTTCCTCGGAAATGGCCATGGGCTCGTCCAAGGCCACGAGGGCGTCCGGCCCCATGTAGTCCGTTAGACAGGTGCCGGGCTCGTCACCATCCTCCGTCAGCAACACCTTCTCCGACCGGGGAAGGATGGTCACAGTATTGATCTCGTCCACACTGCGCTGGGTCTCCGGCTCGAACCGGCGGATGGATTCAATCTCGTCGCCGAAGAACTCGATGCGGTACGGCAATTCACTGGAGATGGGGAACACGTCGAAGATGCCGCCGCGAACACTCATGTGCCCGCGCTGCTCCACCATCAGTTCGCGCTCGTAGCCCAGCGTGACAAGCGTGGCCAGCAGTTCTTCCAGGTCGTATTCCGTGCCGACCGTCAGCGTGACACTGCGTCCGCTCAGGCGCTTCCGTGGAACCACATATTGGAGGACGGCGCGAATCGGCGTCACCACCGCAATGGGTTCGTGGCGCTCCGCGGCCAGCGTCATCCGTTTGAGGGTGTTCATGCGCTCGGCAACGATATCGTCGGCCGGCGCCATGGCGTCCGTGGGAAGCACCTCCCAGGCAGGGAACAGGGCGGCGCGGTCTTCGCCTACGAACGAGAGCAGGTCCTCGAAAACGGCCTCCGACTCGATGCGACCGGAGGTGACGATAAGCAAGGGACGGCTCAGACTTTGGGCAGTCTGCGTGGCGATGAGGGTCTTGCCCGATCCC
>JAAEQP010000971.1 GCA_024231375.1 bacterium
AGGTCTTCGACCACGGAATCGTGTGGCTGGAGTTCGCGCCCGTGTGGGTCCTGCTCGCGTTGGAGTTCCGGTCATCCCGACGGTCGGGTCGACAAGCTACAAGGAGCGCCTGAAGGAATGCGGTTCGGCACGCACATCGCCGTCATCATCCCGGCGCTCAACGAAGAAGACGCCATCGGCAAGGTCATCGACGACGTCCCGGAGTGGGTCGACAACATCGTCGTGGTCGACAACGGTTCCACGGACCGGACGGCGGACGTGGCCCGCGGCGCGGGCGCAAGGGTGGTCCCGGAAGCGGAGAGAGGCTACGGCGCGGCGTGCCTGGCCGGCATCGCGGCCCTGCGGGATCCGGACATTGTGGTCTTCCTGGACGGCGACTTCAGCGATCACCCAGAAGAGATGGACTCGCTCGTCGATCCGATTCGGGAAGACCAGGCGGACATGGTCATCGGCTCCCGCAGTCTTGGCGACAGGGAGTCCGGCGCGCTGACGCCGCAAGCTCGGTTCGGGAACTGGCTGGCCTGCCTTCTGATGCGCCATCTTTGGAAGGCCAGCTACACCGACCTGGGGCCATTCCGCGCCATCGGGTTCACCTCCCTGCTCGAACTCGAGATGAAGGACCGCGACTACGGATGGACGGTCGAGATGCAAGTGAAGGCTGCCGCGCACGGCCTGCGCGTTCGCGAAACCCCCGTGCGCTACCGCAAGCGGATCGGCAAGTCAAAGATCTCCGGGACCGTGCGTGGGGTACTGGGTGCCGGGACGAAGATACTGTCCACGATATTCTCCCTGGCCTGGAGGATGAAGGGCCAAACGCG
>JAAEQP010000972.1 GCA_024231375.1 bacterium
GAGGGCCAGGTGGCGCGGCACCCGTTTTACGATCGCGATTCGGTGGTGGTGCTGGCTGACTACGTGACCTTGGAGGCCGGGACCGGCTGCGTGCACACGGCGCCGGGCCACGGGCGCGACGATTACGACACCGGCCTGAAGTACGAGCTTCCGATCTACTCGCCGGTGGACGAGTCGGGTTGCTTCACCAAAGACGCGGAATTTTTCGCGGGCCAGTTCATTTTCGACGCGAACCCCAAGGTGGTGGAGAAACTGCAAGAGGTCGGCCACCTCATGTACGCCGATGATTTTTTGCATGACTACCCGCTGTGCTGGCGCCCGCATAAAAAGGACGACGGGACCATCACCAAGGAACCGGTGCTCTCACGGGCCACGCCGCAGTGGTTCATCAGCATGGAGAAAAACGGCCTGCGCGAGAAAGCGCTTTCCGAGATCCGTAAAAACAGTTGGGACCCACAGTGGGGCGAGGAGCGCATTTACGGAATGATCGAGCACCGGCCCGACTGGTGCATCTCAAGGCAGCGGGTGTGGGGCGTGCCGATCGTGGCCTTCCACTGCCAAGAGTGCGAAGAGGTCCTGCTGGAGGCCGAGGTCATTTTCCACGTGGCCGACATTTTTGAAACCGAGGGCGCGGACGCCTGGTTCACGAAAAGCGCGGACGAACTGATCCCCGAAGGCGTGACCTGTAAGTGCGGCGCGCGCGATTTTAAAAAGGACGACGCCATCCTCGACGTCTGGTTCGACTCGGGCGTGTCGTACGCGTGCGTGGCCGAGGAGCGCGACTACCTGGGCGCGCCGGTGGACATGTACCTTGAGGGTTCCGACCAGCACCGCGGCTGGTTCCACTCGAGCCTGCTGTGCTCCGTGGGCACGCGCGGCCATGCCCCTTACAAAATCGTGCTCACCCATGGCTACACGGTCGACGCCA
>JAAEQP010000973.1 GCA_024231375.1 bacterium
CAGAAGTCCCGCCAGGAGATAGGAGAGCACTACCGAGGGACCCGCCATTGTGAACGCGATGCCCGGCAGAACGAAGAGGCCGGAACTGACCATTGCGCCGGCCGCGATGCTGAACACGTCCGCGAGCCCGAGTTGTCTCTTCAGCACAAAACCGGCCCTCCTTCCAGTGGTCGTGCCCCTTCACGGCCCGGGACCTGCGCTACTGAAGCCATCTTGGCCCCTGACCCCGTCGCATCTCCGGCCATTCTCAGAACGGAGACTCGAAGGCTCCGGGTTTGACGCCCAGCACAGAGCATTCAACCTGCCGCGGAACGGTCTCCGCGGTCCTGCCATCAATATGCCGCGAATCCCCGTGCGCGCGACCATGTCATGCAGGCGGTCTTTGGCTGCCTGTACAACGGTTGTCTCCCAGTCTTGGACTTCGGCGGGCAACCCCAGATCAACCTGAGCCTGGCCAAGACGCATTGCGCCGCGGCATCTCGATCTGCCACTGTGACAATCCAAGAATGGGTGGCAATATCATTTCGCCAGACTCGTGTCGTGCTTTGGCGTTCCAGCTCGGCCTCTCGCTTCAGACGCTGCAAGAAGCACGGAATCACTGACTGCGTGTTTGATTATGATGGAGCAGGTTCGGGCGTGTCAATCGAGCGGTCACGCACTGTGAGAGAACGTTAACATGGCACTCCCAATGTGTGCGCGTCCGACCTGTTCTTCCGCGCTCACCCATGTGGTGACTCCGTGCGGAAGCGAGTCTTCCGTCTGGTAGCGAGCGTGAACGCCCGCCCAGGTTATCCGGCGATTGGATCGCCTGCGCGCTGGACAGAGCCGTCTCCAATTCGCGTATACTCCAGGCCTGATCGAGACGGTGAAGCATGCCGGCGGTAGAGGGGGAGAGATGGCGTGAGTCGTAACACATGTTTCCGGGTGCGGGTTCGGTTTGCGGGCCTTTTCGCGGTTCTGGTCTTGGCGGGTCCGGCGCGTGGCATGCCGGAAGATGAATTGCAGTCGGTCTATCTGCGCGTGGTGGAGCAGGCGGTGGAAGCCTACGAGCCCTTGTGGCGGGACTACTCGGACACGATTCCCGATACGGGCTACTTCGACATCTCTTCCTACGGCAATTGGCGCGACGACGAGTATGTCTCGGCGGTAACGATCCCACTCAACGGCCAGTTGATCCTGTGCTATTCGGTTCTGTTGAACGAAACGGACAAGGACACGTTCTCGTCATTGAAGGTGCCCCGCGAAGTCCTGCGCGACCACGCCATCAAGGCCGTCCGTTGGTGTTGCCTGACCAGCGGCTACGTCGAGAACGCCCACCCCTACCCCATTCCCGGTATCGACGACCATCACCTTTCGGGCGTCAGTTGGATTCGCAAGCATGGGCGTCCCGTCGATGTGCTGGGATGGTACACCGTCGGCGTGGCGAACCTTTGGGACGAACTTGACGAAGAAACCAGAGGGCTTGTCCAGCAACTCATGGTCGGGTCGGCCGCCAAAGAAGCCTACCCCTACGAATGGAAGTACGCCAGTGGCGGCCACCACGACCGGATCAAGCAGGACATGGCCAGTACCATCGGCGCGGCTTTCCTATTTCCACACGTTGAAGAGGCCAAACCGTGCCGCGAGGTGGTGGCGCAGCAATGCATGGATATGGTGGCGACACTGCACGACGCGGCCTGTCCGCCAGTGGTCGATGGCCGTCCGGTCCGCGACAGGTACCGCGCGTGGCATCTCTATGAGGATGGTTCGAGCGACCATCATGCGTGGGCGCAGATTTGGTACGGATGCGACCTCATCTTCGAAGGCCGTACCTATCTCGAACTCATGAGCGCGTTGACGGGCCAACCGCCCCTCGAGGTGTACGGCTATCCGGGGAACGGATTCGACAGCGTCCTCGACTGGGTGAAGGGCATCTGCCTGCCCGAAGGCGAACCGGCCTCGGTGCATGGGATGGAGTACGATTCCTACTACGGTGCGGGATTGCTCGCCTTCTGTTACGGTTCCGTCATTAGGAAGGATCCGGTTGCCGCGGCATTGGAAGAACGGGCTGCGAAGCTCCTCGAATCGCACATCAACGCCGTACAGGTCTACGACTACCATCGGAACTCCCGGGCCAAGGCGGCCGCGGCCTATCTCATGCACAAGCACGCTGGTCCAAGGGCGGAGCCGGTGCCCTTCGAGAAGGCCTGGGAGTCGCTGACCGGCACGTATCATCACCGAGGGCACCAGAACCTGGTGCATCGTTCTCAGAACGCGTGGGTGTCCTTCTCGTGGGACTCCACGTCGCGTAAGGGCCGCGGGCCACAAGGCTATGTGGTTCCTGCATCGCTCGGAGAACAGGACCCCCTCATCTACCTCACACCCCATTCCATTGCCGGTGGCGTCGACATGTTCGACACGGACGGGAAGAAGCAACAGACGCAACCGGAGACGCTGTACACGTGGAACGCTGACGATGCCGGGTTCTGCACCACCGGACGTGCGCGCGACCCTTGGCTGGACCGCTACTGCGCCTTCTTCTGCTTCGGAGACGGCCCGACCGTCTTCATTGAGGCGTTGCAGGCGCGTAAGGACAGCCAATTGAGTTGGGCCGGTGTGCCTGTGTGTTTCTATGCGCGTGACGGCCTCACCGGACCGCGCGTGTACCGCGACGCCCAAGGGACGTTCGAGTTGGGAGGCGCGGAGGAGCACCTATCCGACTGGTGGTGCGTGGACGAACGGATCGGTCTCGCCATCGCGGGTGGCAACAAGCGGGCCAAGATCGAACGCCGGACCGGCGCAAACTGGGCCCGTGGTGTGGACTATCGCGACAAGGTGGACTGCGTATTCGCGTCCCCCATCGGGCGCGTGAATCTCAAGGCGGGCGAACTGGGAGCAGATATCGTCGCGGCCATCTACCCCAAGCCAACCCCAAGCCAAGTGGCGCAAGCCTCGGCGAGACTGGCTGACGGCCTGGTGACGCTGCCCGAAGGCTGGCGCGGGGCGCTGGTCCCGGACGCCCGTGCCGATGGACGCCGCTACCTGGCCGTCTCCAACCTCTGGGGAACAGATAACCAGACCGTGCTCGAACTGACGTGTTCCGAGGGTGGCCCCGTGGTCACGCCCGAGTGCGTCGTGAGAAATGCACAGACCCGGGCCACTGTGGGTCTTCGGCCCCTCGAATCCCTTGGGCAGGCCGTAGATATGTACGTCCGTACCCCCGGCGATCCCGTCGCCGTAAGACGTCTCGGACCGGGCAAGTACACCTTCACCTCGGTCAATGGCAACCCAGTCACCATCAAGACCGTCTACAGCACGGCGATGCCAAACCATGTGTCCGTTTCCCTCGACCCGGTGTCGGGAGTAGGCGACCTCAGCACCACGTACAGGCGCGATGCCATCCTATGCATGTTCACCGTGACAAACGAGACCATGCTCGAGTTCACGGGAGAGGCGTCGCCTGACGGCACACCGCCCTTCGTCGACATCCGCGACATCGACGTCCGTGAAGACGGGCGCGTCGCCGTCACCGTCGATGCCAACGACCAAAGCGGAATCGCCTGGGTGGATCTCCACTTCGACGGCACGGTCGTCAAGCGGAAGCACAAGGCTCCCTACACCTTCATCATCCGTCCCGAATACGGGTGGCACACCTTCCAGGCAACGGCGTGCGACGCCTCGCCTCGGACCAACACCCGCGCGTCGTTCAAGCGCACCGTAGAAGTCAGGAAGCCCTAACTTGCTAGGGCCGTCCCCCCGTAGCGCAGGCGTCTCGCCTGCATCTTCAGAACATTGAAGCCAGAATGCAGGCGAGACGCCTGCGCTACATCAATCCGAATCCCCCCTTTCTTCTCGGACACTGACGGCCGAAAGATGACGGCTGACCACCCTCTCCCCTCAGATTCTGTGGTACAGTTGGGTCAGCAGGCTCGGTTGTCATGGGGAAAAGGA